>JAGXHS010000073.1 GCA_024636075.1 Propionibacteriaceae bacterium | reverse complement strand
CTCCGATACTGACCTGGTTCCAGATGTTGCGCAGCTTGTACGTGCTGTAGTCGACCTCGATCAGATCGGCGTCGGTGAACTGATCCGAGCCGACCCTGATCACGTTGACATCGTGCTGGTCGTCACCCAGGCGATCAAACTGACGCTTGAGGGAGACCACGGAACGCGCTCCGGTGGGGTCGGGCGGGAGGGTACGGCGGATGAAGCCGAAGAAGTCGCCCAACACGGAGAAGGTTCCCGTAAGACCAACGCAGTTGGCGAACGAGCGCACGGACGTCATCGCTGGCCTACTGCAGCGAGACCAGCATCGGGATGAATCCGTTGCTGCCGGCGAGCCGCCCGAGCGACTTGCCAATGATGGCTCCTGGGGCTCGAGTGGTGTCCGTTGCGGCCATCGCGTGGCCCGGCGTCGGCGATGTCGTGAGCAGGTCACCGATGTCGATCGGGTGCTCTGATGCGTCGGCCAGGCATTCCACCTTGCCCATCACCGAGATCGGGGCCCGACCGGGTGTCTGTGCACCGTCGCGGTCGAGCACCATACCCGGTTGGTATCGGCCAGCTCCTGCGATCACGCCGACGACACGTCGGTCGTACGCCTGATGAGATGGTTCGAGCGCCCCGTTGTCGCCCAACACCATCACGGTCCCGCGGCTCACATCGACGGCGACATCGAAGTCCTCGGCGACGTCGGCGTTGGTAAGGGTGATGTCGCCCGCCTGGCCGTCAAGCTTGATTCGCTCCCGGTTCTGCCCGTCACGCACGACGACGTCGCCCTCGTTTCCTTGTCCGCCGACGTACAACGCCGCATACGTGCTGTCAAAGAGGAACAAAGGGTGTCCTTGGGCGTCCTTGACCCAGATGTCACCGTCGCCGCCATCGAGCTTGATCCGCTCCTTGTTGTTCTGATCGCGAACGACCAGATCGCCCTCGTTGCCTTGGCCACCCAGCCACAACGCCGCATACGTGCTGTCGAAGTGGAAGATTGTGCCGCCTGTGCCGCGATTCGCACTGATCGAGCCAGTGTCGCCGTCGATGGTGATGGTCACGTTCGAGGACGAGTTCAGCAACTCCAGCTTGCCGTTGATCTGCTGCGCCACGATGAGCCCCCTTTGGTTCCGGCGCGACCCAAGACCCCGTGCGCATGAGGGAACACAAGTGACGAAAGATCTGCGCCTGTTGTCTCAACCTCTACCTCAGCCCTAGCACGGGATGCCACGGATGTCAATCGACAAGATGAAAGCCCAGAGCCCATGGGACTCCCCCCGCAGGTCTTTGCGCCGCCCTGGTCGATGTTGAGCAGATCTTGAGGGAGGACCGCGCAGGACCCTGAGGCTGGTGGCGAAGGATGGAGTCATCGACACGAGGAAACGAAGAGAGGGGTTCGCAATGATGGACTTTGGATGGGGAATGAGTACGGGCGGTTGGATCGCCATGGCGGTCTTCTGGGTCGCCCTGCTGGTCTTGATCGTCTGGTTGGTGACGCGGGTCTTCAGTTCCGGCAACAGCCAGCATGAGTCTCGCGTGGACCGCGGGTGGCAGGAGAGCGCGGATCAGGTGCTGGATCGGCGTTTCGCCGCCGGCGAGATTGACGAGCCCACCTACCAGCGCATGCGTGAGGCCCTGCAGTCGGGACGCTCGACACAGAAGACGGATCAGTGAGGTCTCCGATGGCAACAGAACAAACGAAGGGCCGTTGGCGTCGTGGGTGGTGGGTGCCGGTGGTCGCACTGGTCGCGCTGCTGATCTCAGGAGGTTGGCTGGTCACCCAGCAATCACCTTCCGGCTTGGGCACGAGGTCCAGTTGGGGGGATGGCGGGATGATGGGCGGATACGGCTCGCCGGACGAGAATGCCGGGCCGGTCGACAATCTGGACCAAGCCAGGGGGCGTGCCGCAGACTATGCTCAGGTCCTGCAACCTGGACTGGAGGTGGGCGAGGTGATGCGGTTCGAGAACCATTACTACGCCGACCTGCAAGACAAAGACGGATCCAAGGTCACCGAAGTGCTCATCGACCCCCGGACGGGGGCGGTGCGGCCCGAGGTGGGCCCAGCCACGATGTGGAACAGCCAGTTCGGGATGATGGGCAGTGATGGCGGCTCGGAAGCCGACATCAGCGCTACCCGAGCTCAGCAGATCGCTGATCGCTGGCTGGCGGACCGCGGCGAGGGACTCACCTCCGCGGATCCTGTTCAGTTCCCCGGCTACTACACGCTGCACTCCATGCGTGATGGTGAGATCACCGGCATGCTGTCGGTGCGCTCAAGCACCGGTGACGTGTGGTATCACTCGTGGCACGGCGATTTCGTGGAGATGTCGGAGCACGCGTGAGCAACTCCGCCCGGCCCCATGGCCCCGACCACCAGGACTCGTCGTCACCGGTGGTGCGGGTCTTGGTCGTGGAGGACGATCCGGCCATCTCCCACCTGGTCGCGAGCTACTTGGAGCAGGCCGGCTTCGTCGTCGATGTTGCGAAGGACGGGGAGACGGCTGTGGACCTCGCCGGGTCCTTGCGCCCGGACGTCATCGTGCTCGATCTGATGCTTCCCGGAATGGACGGGATCGAGGTCTGCCGCCGGGTCCGCACCTTCTCGGACGCCTACATCGTCATGCTCACCGCCCGGACCGAGGAGATCGACCGTCTGATCGGGCTGTCGGTCGGCGCCGACGACTACCTCGGCAAGCCCTTCTCTCCGCGAGAGCTCGTTGCCCGAATTCGGGCAATGCTGCGCCGTCCCCGCGCGGCGGATCCCGGTGCCGAGCCGATCCGCCGGTTCGGTGCCCTGCAGATCGATCCAGAGGCCCGGGAAGTCAAGCTCGGAGACCAGCCACTCGAGCTGACCCGCACGGAGTTCGACCTGCTGGAGGTGTTGTCGGCCCATCCGCGCAGGGCCTTCCCACGACGTCTATTGCTCGAGCAGGTCTGGGATGGTGACTGGTTCGGTGACGACCATGTGGTCGAGGTTCACGTGGCCAACCTCCGCCGCAAACTCGAAGACGATCCGCAGGCGCCCCGCTACATCCACACGGTCCGGGGTGTCGGCTACCGGATGGGGACCGGCTGATGGGCGACAAGCTTCGTCCGGCAGCGGGCTTCGGGCCCAGGCTGTTGATGGCCCAGGGACTGGTCATCCTGGCCGGAAGCGTCACCGTCCTGACCGTGGCGCTGTTGTTGGCACCAGGGCTGTTCCGTGCCCACGTCGAGCAGACTGTCGGACCAATTCCGACGAACCTGGCGGAGCACCTGCAGATCGCCTTCGCCCGCGCGACGCTGACCTCGCTGTTGATCGGCGTCATGGCGGCGTCCGTCACCGGATTGGCGGTCGGCTGGTACGTCACCCGCCGGGTGGTGGACCCCATCACAGCCATGGCGCAGGCGGCCTCGGACGTCGCCGAGGGTCAGTACTCCACCCGGGTCACCGAGTCCGGGCTCGGGGTCGAGTTCGACGCGGTGGGCCTTGCTTTCAACCAGATGGCCCGCGGTCTCGCGGCCACCGAGCGGACGCGCGCGGAGATTCTGCGTGACCTGGCCCACGAGCTACGGACTCCGCTCACCACGATCCGCGGATACCACGAGGCGCTGTCCGATGGCGTGTTGACTGTGGACCAGAAGACCTATGCCCTGATCGAGGACGAGCTGAGCCGCGTGGAGAGACTGGTCGACGACATTGCCCGAGTGTCGGTGATCGAGGAACGCCGGTACGACCTCCGGCTGCAGCAGGTCCACGTCAAGGAGCTGCTCACGACCGCCACAGCCTCGGCGACCCTGTCCTTCCAGGAGCGCGGTGTGACCCTGACCTGCGATGTGTCACAGGACTGCGTGGTCAGGGGTGACCCGGACCGGCTGCAGGAGGTCCTGGCCAATCTGCTCGACAATGCGCTGCGGCACACGGCGGCTGGTGGTCGGGTGACTCTGAGCGCCGCATGCAGCAACAACACCGCCGAGCTGGCAGTCGCCGACACCGGCGAAGGCATCGCGGCCGAGCACCTGCCACGAATCTTCGAACGCTTCTACCGTGTCGACTCCGGCCGCTCCCGTTCCCGGGGCGGCAGCGGCATCGGCCTCGCTATCACGCGGGCCCTGGTCGAGGCGCACGGTGGCCGCATCCGCGCGCAGAGCCCCGGACCCGGTTCCGGATCCACCTTCACGATCACGCTGCCCACCGAACCGAAGCCCACAGCAACCCACCCGAGGCACAAGCATGGCCGAGCAGAGTAGACACATCAACCCCGGCCGGCGGACAGTCCCGGATGGCGGCTACGACGACCGCGCGGGAGGGGCAGCGCCAGCATGAAGACCCAGTGAAGATGCGCCGCCGCGGCGTCTGACGCAGTCCCGGGCAAATGATGCCTGGCCAGCCTGGGCGGGTTTCGCTCCGCACAGGACGGGCAATGGCCTCCGAGGCCTCCAGCTTGGTCTCCCGCTGGGCACCACCCGGGCGAGCGGCGTCGACGAGACAATGGCACGTGTGATCGCCCAGCAGTTCAGGCGCCACACACTGCACCGCTCGAGAGGCCGCTGGGAACGTGCGTGACTACGTCGATGCAGTAGGTGTCCTGCTCGATCATGCGCGCGGTGCCTCGGACTTGACCCTCGATCCGGTGGAGCCGGAGGGGTAGGTCCCTCTGCTGGGTCGGGGTCTGGGGCGTGGTCATTATGTTCTCCTCTCCGGCCCCGGTGACCACCGTGCAGCGCACGGTGGTCACCGTATTCGGGAGTGTCAGTGGCTCACTGGGCTGGTGTACTTCGCCGGCTCAACCCGGAAGCTCTTCGCGCAGTGCTCGGAGCAGAAGTGGTATGTCCGTCCCTGATGCTCGACGGACGCGGCTGCCGACGTCGGGTCGATCGTCATCCCGCACACAGGATCCAGTTCTTCCAGCGTCTGTGACGCGGCGCTCCTCGGGTCGCTGTCGTCTCCGTCGGATTCGCCGCCCACCTCCACCATCGGATCGGTGGGGGGTACCTGCACGATGTCGGGCAGGACGGCGGGCTGGAAACCGCGGAGGCGGTTGGCGTTGGCGACCACGGACAGCGAGGACAATGCCATGGCACCGGCGGCGATCATCGGACTGAGCATCAGTCCCAGTGCCGGATACAGGACGCCCGCAGCGATGGGTATACCCAAACCGTTGTACAGGAATGCGAACACCAGGTTCTGGTGGATGTTGCGCATGGTCGCGCGGGACAGGTCCACCGCCGTCACAAGCCCTCCCAGGGCGCCCGAGATGAGGCTGATGTCGGAGGATTCGATGGCGACGTCCGTTCCCGTGCCGATGGCCGAGCCGACGTTCGCCTGGGCCAGGGCCGGGGCATCGTTGATGCCGTCACCGACCATGCCAACCACCCGGCCCTCGGCCTGCAGCCGCTTCACCTCAGCCGCCTTGTGCTCGGGCATGACCTCCGCCAGCACTCGGGTGATCCCCACCTGACGTGCGATCGCTGCCGCGGTGTCGCGGTTGTCGCCGGTCATCATGACCACGTCGATCCCCCGCGCTTGCAGCGCGGCGATCGCGGCCACTGAACCGTCCTTGAGTGTGTCGGCCACGCCGATGACGCCGGCGAACGCTCCGTCGACGGCGGCGAGCATCGGCGTCTTCCCATCAGCGGCGAGTCGGTCGACAGGCCCCCTGTCAGGAATGCCACCAGCTGCCGCCAACAGGCGCCGGTTGCCCACCAACACTTCACGGCCGTTCACGATGGCCCGCACCCCTTGCCCGGTGATCGAGTCGAAGGCCGTGGCCTCCGGCAGCTCGAGTCCGCGCTCCTGCGCACCGGTGACGATCGCGGAAGCCAACGGGTGCTCGGAGGAGCTCTCCACCGCCGCGACGAGGACCAATAGCTCCTCCTCGCTGATGCCATTGACCGGCAGGACGTCGGTCAGCGCCGGGGCCCCCTTCGTGATGGTCCCGGTCTTGTCGAGTACCACGGTGTCGATCCTGTGCGCCGTCTCCAACGCCTCGGCCGAGCGGATCAGGATTCCTGCCGTGGCTCCCTTGCCAGTGCCGACCGTGATGGACATGGGTGTGGCCAAGCCGAGGGCGCACGGGCAGGCGATGATCAGCACGGAGACAGAGGCGACGAGGGCGAACACGAAGGCCGGCTCCGGGCCGACCAAGGACCACACGACGAAGCTCCAGATCGCGATCGCGATGACTGCTGGCACGAAGAAGCTTGAGACCATGTCGACCACTCGCTGGATGGGGGCCTTCGAGCCCTGGGCCTCGCGAACGAGCCGGATGATCTGCGCGAGCATCGTGTCCGAGCCGACGCGGGTTGCGGTGTAGCGGAACGTTCCGGTCTGGTTGATCGTCGCCCCGATCACCGTGTCGCCGGGACTCTTGACCACCGGAATCGGCTCACCGGTCACCATCGCCTCGTCGACAGCTGACGAGCCGTCGACCACTTCGCCGTCCACCGGAAGTTTCTCCCCCGGCCGCACAACCACAACGTCGCCGAGTTCAACGTCCTCGATGGGGACCTCGAGGACGTCGCCGTCTCGCTCAACGCGGGCGGTGCGTGCCTGGAGCCCGATGAGGGCGCGGATGGCCTCCCCCGTGCCAGCCTTCGCCTTCGTCTCCAGTAGCCGCCCGAGCAGGATCAACGTGATGATCACGCCAACCGCCTCGTAATAGACCTGCTGGGCCTGCTCGGGCAGGAGGCCCGGCGTGAAGGTTGCCACCAGACTGAAGCCAAATGCCGCGATCGTGCCGAGGGTGATCAGGGAGTTCATGTCCGCGGTGCGGTGCGACAGGGCCAGCCAGCCCGTCTTGTGGATCGGCCATCCCGCGTACAGGAAGACAGGCATGATCAGCGCCAGCTGGAAGAAACCGTTCATCAGCAATGACGGCACCCACGTGGCGCCAAAGAGCTCCACAGCCATCACCGCGAACACCACCGGAGCTGTGAGGATCGCACCGAACAGCACCCGCCGACCGAGATCAGAGAGCTCCGCCGCGCGCTCCCGCGCCTCAGCGTCGCCGTCCGGTTCCGCAATGGAGCCTCCCCGCGTGGGGCGGTCCGTGACCGCGCCGGCTGGGGCGCTCGCCGACGGCTGTCCGCTCACCTCGGATGGAGATCCAACAGGACCCGGAGAACTGTCAGCCGGCACCACGCGGAGGCGCCCCCGGAGCATGTTCATCCCACACGCGAAGCCGAACTCGCCCGCCTCCGTCGGAAGAAACTCCACCGCAGTACTCGCGTATGCCGGAAGCGCAGCGTTGACCTTGAAATCCGGGAAGACAACATGGGAAGAGCAGTCACCCGTCTCCTGCCGATCAAAGACCAGCCGCACCGGGACACCCTGCTCAACCTCAATGAAATCAGGGCTGTAGCCACCCTTGACAGTCACGGTCACTTCCTGCACGCCGCCCGCCAGCTGCGCACGGCTCGACTTCTTCGGCCCGAAGAAGAACCAACCCAGCGCAGCAGTCACCACAACGGCCGCGATGATCACAATCCAATCCTGAACATTCATCCTGACGCCTCCATCTGATCGAGCCGTTCATCGGCCCACAGCCAGAAACCCGCATCCCTGAGGACTTCAGGGACCGTCTCAACAGCCAATGGGACGCGGGTGTGCACGGTCAGCGAAGACGTACCGTCCCGCACCATGTCCACCGCGACCGCGTCCACGCCCGGAACGCCACGAACAGCCTCCACCAACTTCACCAGGCAGCTGGCACAGCCCAGTCCTCGAACCTCGTACTTGGTCTTCATCCCTCCACCTCCCATACCCCCTACGGGTACTAGGTATCAACTCTCCACCACAATGGTGGAGATTTCTTGCCGTAGCGATCAAGAAATGATGAAGACGTTCATGGGGTGACCCCTGCTCGATCCCCGCCGGGAGGCTCGATTGCCGTACCGGTCATGCGTCCCGAGTCGGTGCCACTACGCGGTGGAATCATGGTGTTCCGCGGAGCGGGTCGACGGTGAGAGGGGCACTGCCCACTCACCGGCTTCAAGGGTCCTCGTTGTCCCCTCGGCGCACATCCTGATTGGTTCGGCCGAACCCGTTGAAGCTGAATTTGCATCATCAGCTCGACAGCGATTGGTGGGCGCGATACCGGAGTTGAAACGAGACCGCGATCAGTTCGTCGGACGATCGTCTTCCGGAGCAAGGGTGATCTCGTCATCCTGATCGGGGCCGACCGTGATCAGATGCTCACTCGACGACGACTCATCAACAATCACCTCGCGGTTGGCCGCATACCTTCAGGGCCGAGCGAATATCCAACTCCAGACCAGTCCTCACCGACGACGGTGACCTCCCAGGTAGCCAAGTAGGGATCAGCCACCATTGCCCAACGCGCATGAAGCGTCGCGGGTCTTGTAGGGGATCGAACCGGTTCTACACCAGACGCCAGCCATCCGATGCGACGTCAACTGCGGTGTCCGGATACAGCCGCTCCGCTGGATGGTGCGCCCACCCACCTCGCTCGGCAGCCGGTATCGACTGCAGTTGGCGG
>JAGXHS010000072.1 GCA_024636075.1 Propionibacteriaceae bacterium | reverse complement strand
CTTCAGTTCGATCCAGGTCTCGATCAGGTCGGCGGTGAACACGTCACCGGCGAGCAGGAACTCGTGGTCAGCTTCCAAGGAGTCAATCACGGCTTCCAGTGAAGCGGGCACTTGGTCGAGCTGGGCGTGCTCTTCGGGAGGCAGCTCGTAGAGGTCCTTGTCGATCGGCGGCTTCGGCTCGATCCGGTTCTGGATCCCGTCCAGACCGGCCAGCAGGATCGCCGCGAACGCCAGGTAGGGGTTCGACGACGGATCGGGGCAACGGAACTCGACGCGCTTGGCCTTCGGGTTCGATCCTGTGATCGGAATACGCATGCAGGCCGACCGGTTGCGCTGCGAGTACACCAGATTGACCGGAGCCTCGAAGCCGGGCACCAGACGGTGGTATGAGTTCAGGCTCGGATTGGTGAACGCCAGCAGCGACGGGGCGTGTTTCAGGATGCCGCCGATGTAGTAGCGGGCGAGGTCGGACAGGCCGCCGTAGCCGTTCTCGTCGTAGAACAGTGGCACGCCGTCGTTCCACAGCGAGGAGTGCACGTGCATGCCCGACCCGTTGTCACCGAAGATCGGCTTCGGCATGAAGGTGGCGGTCTTGCCAGCCTCCCAAGCGGTGTTCTTCACCAGATACTTGAACAACATCACGCTGTCCGCGCTGGACAGCATGGTGTCGAAGCGCCAGTTGATCTCAGCCTGACCGGCGGTACCGACCTCGTGGTGGGCGCGCTCAACGATCAGCCCGGCGTTCTCCATGTGGCGCACGATGTCATCGCGCAGGTCACCGAAGTGGTCCACCGGGGCCACCGGGAAGTAGCCACCCTTGTGCTTGACCTTGTAGCCACGGTTGCCGCCATCCTCGACGCGGCCGGTGTTCCAGGCGCCAGCCTCGGAGTCGATGGTGTAGCTGGAGGAGTTGGCTATCGTCTCGAAGCGGACGTCGTCGAAGACGTAGAACTCGGCCTCGGGAGCGAAGAATGCGGTGTCGCCGATGCCTGTGCTGGCCAGGTAGGCCTCCGCCTTGCGGGCGATGTTGCGCGGGTCCCGGCTGTAGGGCTCCTTGGTCAACGGGTCGTGCACGAAGAAGTTGACCACCAGTGTTTTCGACTTGCGGAACGGATCCACGAAGGCCGTGGTGGCGTCGGGCATCAGGGCCATGTCGGATTCGTGGATCTTCTGGAAACCGGTGATCGACGAACCGTCGAAGGCCAGACCATCCTCGAAGACCTCCGGGCCAAATGAGCTGGCAGGCACGGTGAAGTGCTGCATGACGCCGGGCAGGTCGCAGAATCGAACATCGATGTTCTCGATGTTCTCTTCCTTGACGTACGCGAGCAGGTCGTCAGCGCCTTGGAACATGTATTTCCTCCATTTGCAGGAACGTATCGGTGGCCGCAAGGCTAGTAACGTGAGATTGCCTCGGGGTTCCGGGTTTGTTACTGCGATGTTACAGCCGGAGAATCTCGTCGTAGGGTCTTGTACGTGAACAGTGCGCCGTTCGAGTATCCAGGGGCCAGTGTCGGACTGCCTTCGTCGGGTCGCGGCTCGCTGGCCAGTTGGCGAGCCAGGATCGCCGCGCTCATCGTGGATTGGGCGGCCTCGATGATGGTCGCTGTGGCGATGTTCGGTGTTGGAGTGCTGCGCGAGAGCGACTGGCGGGCGTGGATGATCATGGGGGTGTTCTTCGTGCAGGCCAGCGTGTTGACAGCCTTCACTGGAGGCAGCTTCGGCCAGTTGCTTGCCCGGATCGCTGTCATCCGGCTCGACGGCGAGCCCTTGATGTGGTGGCAGGCGGTGCTGCGCACCCTGATGAAGTGTCTGGTGATCCCGGCGGTGGTGATCGGCGCAGAACGGCGCGGGCTGGACGATCTGGTCCTCGGCACCGCGGTGGTGAACAGGCGATGACGATGCATGTGGTGATTGCGGCCCGCGGGCTGCCCGGTGACGACACGCCCACCCACGGGATTTTCGAATGGCAACAGGCGCGGGCGCTGGCCCGCTCCGGGCTGCAGGTGAGCTACGCGAGCCTCGACATCCGCGGGTTGCACCGCAACCGTGACTGGGGTGTCCGGCACCATTCCTGCGACGGCGTCGACGTGTACGACCTGAATTGGCCGCTGGGCAAGATGCCGGCCAGAGTGCAAACCGCAGCGCTGCGGGCGGCATGGCGTGGCGCCTGGCAGGAGATCAGCTCCGGCTTGGGTCCGATCGACGTGGTGCACGCGCATTTCGCCCCCTGGGGCAACGCCGTTGCCACCTCGTCGCTGCGCGGGCACTACGCAGTGGTCATCACCGAGCACTGGACGAAGCTGAACACCACAGAGGAGCCACCCGCCGGGTTGCTGCGGATGGCGCGCCACGCGTACCGTGCGGCTGATGTGGTGCTCGCGGTGAGCGAACCGCAGGCCCAGGTGCTGCGGCGCCGCACCGGCTGCGAGGTGCAAGTGCTGCCGAACATGATCCAGGTCGACGACTTTGCGCCCGCGGCCGCTGTGCGCGGCGAACGGAGGCGCGGACGACAGTTGATCACCATCGGTCACCTGCGACCAGAGAAGCGACACCGCCAGCTGGTCGAGCTGGTGGCTCAGATGGGTGATGTGAGCTTGGAGATCATCGGCACCGGGCCGGAGCAGCTGGCTGTGCAGCACACCATCGACCGGCTGGGCGTGGCCGACCGGGTCCGCCTCGTCGGCCACCTGGAACGCCCCGACGTCGTGCGCCACCTGGCCGCGGCCGACGTCTTCGTGCTGCCGAGCCGCGTCGAGACTTTCGGTGTGGTGGTGATCGAGGCACTGGCCGCGGGTTTGCCGGTGGTGTGCACCCGATCCGGTGGTCCAGAGACCCTTGTGACGCAAGACACCGGGCTGGTAGTGGATGACATCGGCCCCGAGTTCGAGTCATCCGTCCGCACGGCATTGGACCGGGACTGGCGAGTGTCGCAGCTGACTGATGCAGCCGCCAGGTTCCGCCCGGAAACGATTGCCGCCGAATTGGCAGAGGTCTATCAGCTGGCGGCAACGCGACACCGCGCGGGACAGCAGGCTGTCTGACAGGACGCCATCAGACCGATTCGGCTGCCTCAAGCCAGTCGTTCTCCAGTTCCGCCTGGCGTTGCAGCGCCTCGTCCAAACCGGTCTGCAGCTCCAACAGCGCCAGATGGTCTGCGGCTGACTCGGTCATCCGCCGATGGATCCTCGCGATGGTGGCCTCGGTCTTCGCCAGTTGCGATTCCAGACGAGCCATGTCCTTGCCGGCCCGTCGCCGAACCGCTGCAGTACTGGCGGATTCACCTGGCGATCCGGTGCTGGGCTGGGTTGTCCCAGATGGGCTGGCGTCGCCAACGATCCTGTTGCGACGCCGCTCAAGGTACTCGTCGATGCCGCCCGGCAGGAGCACGCACGATCCGTCGCCGAGCAGCGCGTAGGTCACGTCGCAGACCCGTTCGAGGAAGTAGCGGTCGTGGGTGATCACGATCAGAGTGCCGGGCCAGGTGTCCAGGTAGTCCTCGATGACGTTCAGCGTGTCGATGTCCAGATCGTTGGTCGGTTCGTCCAACAGCAACACATTGGGCTCGCTCATCAGCAGCCGGAGCAACTGCAGCCGACGGCGTTCGCCACCGGACAGCGACCCGATCCTGGTGGTCAATCCGTCACCGGTGAAGCCGAAGTCCTCCAGCAGGTTGCCGGTGCTCGCCTCACGGCCGGTGGCCAGTTGGGTCTGTCGCTTCAACCGGTTCACCGAATCCAGCACCGTGTCAGTGCCGTCCAGCTCGCTGACGTGCTGCGACAGATGACCGATCCGGAGGGTTTGTCCCTGCTTGATGCGACCGGCATCCGGAGGGGCTTGTTGCAGCAACAACCGCATCAGGGTCGTCTTGCCCGATCCGTTGACACCGACCAGGCCGATCCGATCGCCCGGCCCGATCGACCAGCTCAGATCCTTCAACAGCGCACGGCCGTCAGGGAGCTGGTAGGACACGTGGGTCAGGTCGAAGACATCCTTGCCGAGCCGGGTGGAGGAGAAGGCCGCCAGCTGCAGTTTGTCGCGGGGAGGCGGTTCGCCGGCGATGAGGCGATTGGCGGCATCGATACGGAATTGGGGTTTGCTGGTCCGCGCTGGCGGTCCACGACGCAGCCAGGCGAGCTCCTTGCGGAGCAGGTTCCGGCGGCGCGATTCGGTGGCTGCGGCTTGCCGAACCCGTTCGGCGCGGGCCAACACGTAGGCTGCATAGCCACCGTCGTAGGCATCCACCTCGGCGTCGTGCACCTCCCAGACGTGGTTGCAGACAGCATCCAGGAACCAGCGATCGTGGCTGACCACCAGCATCGCGACGCCGCGTTGCTGCAATTCGCGCAGATGCCGCGCCAACCAGTCGACGGCTTCCACGTCGAGGTGGTTGGTTGGTTCGTCCAGCACCAACAGGTCGTGCGGTGAGAGCATCAGGGCGACCAACGCAGCCCGGCGCCGCTCACCGCCACTCAACTGGTCGAGGCTGGAGTTCAAATCGACGTCGCTGAGCAGGTGTTGGACCACTGTGCGCTTCGCAGAATCGGCGGCCCAGACATGGTCGGGATCATCACCGACGATGGATTGCCGCACGGTGCGGTCAAGATGACTGGTCTCGGCCTGACTCAACACCCCGATGGACACCGACCCTGAACGGGTGACGCGACCGGAATCCGGGATCACCTCACCAGTCAGGATCTTCAGCAGCGTTGTCTTGCCATCGCCGTTGCGACCGACGACACCGATCACGTCACCGGCTGCGAGGCCGAGGCTGACCTGATCCAGCAGGATGCGGGTTCCGTAGCCGTGGGTGAGCGCCTCGGCGTTGACGAGGTTGGAGGCGGCCACCCTCAGCGGCCGCGCATCGCCTTGCGGGCGCCCTTGGAGGTGGGCATCGGGCCTTTGGGCATGCTGAGGCGGGCACGCATGTTGTCCATCGCCTTCAGCCGCTTGTTGGTGTCGAGGATTTGTGTGGAGTTGATGGCCTTCGGCAACTTCTTGATGTGGTTGGCCAGGTGGTCGAGCGGCACCTGGCCCGCGTTCTTGCCCATCTGGATGGTGGTCACAGGAACGCCGTAGGCGACCTGCTCGTGGCGCTTCACCTCGCTGGAGATCAGCTGCTTCAGCCGACCCGATTCGCCCTCGCCCACCAGCACGATGCCAGCCGGTCCGACGGTGCGATGGATCACGTCCATCTGACGGGTCGCGTTGATGCTCGGGTTGGAGGTCCAAGCCTTGCCCAGCATGCTGAGCGCCACCTCGGCGGATCCGGCTTTGCCTTCGTACCGTTTGAAGGTGGCCCTCTTGGCCCGGTTGACGAACAGCAACATCGCGAGCATCAAACCCAGCGTGAGGCTCATCGAAACGTAGAACCAGAGCGGCTGGACGAAAAGACCCAGCACGACACCGATGATGAGCGGGACGAAGAACGCCGCCCCCAGAATCAGCGGCAGTTTCGGATCCTCCTTGGCAGTGATCCGGTAGGTCTCCCTGATCTGGCGCCACTGGCTCCAGTCCCGAGGGTTGGTGGAATTCTTCTTGCGCAGCTTTGCGGCCTTCACCTCGGCCTTCTGCTTGGCCGCCAGTTCCTTGGCCTTCTTGCTTGCCATGCTCTACTCGCTCCGTGCGGGGATGGTCTGATCAGATGGACGCGTGGATGTGATCGGTTCGTTCGCCCATGATAGACGGGTTGACGAGAATGTGCGGACCGGAACAGTACGTCCCGGTCCGCACATCGCAGTCGTCATGGCCGATCAGAGGCCGATTTCCCCGGCGAAGTCGCCATCTTCAAGGCGCTTCTTCACCACGCTCAGGAATCGTGCGGCATCGGCACCATCGACCAGACGATGGTCGTAGCTCATCGACAGGAACATCATGTCGCGGATCGCGATCGAGTCGTTGCCATCCGCATCGGTCAGCACGACCGCGCGCTTGACCAGTGCGCCGGTACCCATAATGGCTACCTGCGGCAGATTCACGATGGGCGTGTCGAACAAGGTGCCAGCCGAACCGTAGTTGGTGATGGTGAAGGTGCCACCACTCAGCTCGTCCGGCCCGACCTTGCTGGCCCGGGTGCGGACTGCAAGATCGGCGATCTTCTTGGCGATGCCAGCCAGGTTGAGGTCGCCGGCATCCTTGATGACCGGAACCAGCAGACCCTTCTCGGTGTCCACCGCGATGCCGATGTGCTCGGCGTCGGCGTAGGTGATGGTGCCGGCCTCGACGTCCAAACTGGCGTTGACCTTCGGGAACTGCTTCAGCGCTTCCACGACAGCCTTGGTGATGAAGGGCAGGTAGGAGAGGCTCGCGCCCTCGCGCTTCTTGAAGTCGTCCTTCGCCTTCGCCCGCAACCGCGAAATCGGTGTCAGGTCCACCTCCACCGTGGCGGTCAGCTGGGCCGATGTCTGCAGGGACTCGACCATTCGCTGGGCAATGATGGCCCGCAGCCGGGTGACCTTCTGGGTGGTTCCCCGCAGACTGTCGTCCTTTCCGGCCGATGCCGCAGTCTTGGCCGCGGACTCCCTCGGTTTCTCGGCGGGCTTCTTCGCCGCAGCTTCGTCTGCAGCCTTCGTCGACTCGGCCCGTTCCGCCGCCTTCTTCTGCTCATCGGCTGCGGCCAGCACGTCCTGCTTGCGAATCCGACCACCGACGCCCGTGCCCTTGAGCGAAGACAGTTCGACGTCGTGTTCCTTCGCCAGCTTGCGCACCAGCGGGGTCACGTAGACCGAGTCCTCGGGAGCTTCCGCGCGTCGCGCGGTGGTTCCCGGAGCACCCGTGTCACCGTCATCGGATCCGGCCGCGGCCTTCTTCTCCTGGGGCTTCTCCTGTGGCTTCTTTTGAGGTGCCTCTTCGTCAGCGGGCTCCTCGGCCGCGGAGTCGGTCACGTCCGGGGACTCATCGGCCTCAGCTTCGGCGTCACCGCTGTCGGCATCACCGACGATGGCGAGCACCTGGCCGACCTGAGCCACCTCGTCCTCGTCGACCTTGATCTCCAGCAGGGTGCCGCTCACCGGGGAAGGAACTTCGGTGTCGACCTTGTCGGTGGAGACCTCCAGCAGGGGCTCGTCCTCGTCGACGGATTCGCCGACCTCCTTCAGCCACCGTGAGACGGTGCCCTCAGTGACTGATTCACCCAGCTGGGGCAACTTCACCTCAGTGCCCGAGCCGGAACCACCGGACGGCTTCGGGGGCTTGGATTCTGTCTTCTCCTCAGCCTGGTCATCGGCTGAGTCGTCTTCGGTGCCTGAATCCTCGTCGGCCGGTTCCTCGGTGGAACTCTCCTCGGACTCGTCATCAGAATCGCTGTCGTCGGACTCGTCGGCGTCACCGACGATGGCCAGGACAGCCCCCACCTCCGCGACGCCGTCTTCTTCGACCTTGATCTCGAGCAGGACGCCTGCCACTGGGGAGGGGATCTCGGTGTCCACCTTGTCGGTGGAGACCTCGAGTAACGGCTCATCGACCTCAACAGATTCGCCGACCTCTTTCAGCCAGCGTGAAACGGTGCCTTCGGTGACGCTTTCGCCGAGTGCCGGGAGAGTGACTTCAGTCGACATGATTCTTGGTGGCTCCTTCGCGGTGTGTTTCCCGGTCAGCCTATCCCGCCCGGGCGGAAACCGCAGACGAGCAGCGGCTGAGGATTGGATCTTGTCGGGTGCCCGACCGCGAGGGTCACGAATGACTGTGCAGAGGCTTGCCGGCCAACGCCATCATCGCCTCGCCAAGAGCTTCCGACTGCGTGGGGTGCGCGTGCACCAGCTGGGCCACCTCCTCAGGCAGCGCCTGCCAGTCAGTGATGGTCTGCGCCTCAGAGACCAGCTCGCCGACGCCGTCACCCACCATGTGCACCCCGACGACCGGTCCATCGACCATGGCGACCACCTTGACGGTCCCCTGCGTCTGCATGATCTGAGATTTTCCGTTGCCGGCGAGTGAGTAGCTGGCGCAATGCACCGTGCCGCTGGGACGGGCCTGGGCCTCGGTGAGTCCGATGCTGGCGATCTGTGGATGGCTGAATGTCACCCGGGGGTACAGCTGCTCGGCCGGCAATGCCACCGGAGCGGGCGCACCACCCTTGAGGTGCGCAAGGCGTTCGGCCACGTGGATTCCGTGACTGAATCCGCGATGTGCGAGCTGGGGTCCGCCCACCAGATCGCCCACTGCGAAGACGCCGCCGCGGCTGGTTTGCAGGTCCTGGTCGACCTCGACGAATCCGCGCTCCGTCCTGACCCCGATCCGGTCCAGGCCGATGTTCTCGGAAACCGGTGCGCGCCCGACGGCCACCAGCAGCACCTCAGCGGTCAACGCGTTGCCGTCGTCGAGTGTGACCGTGACGCCATCGTCTGAGCTCTCAGCCGATGCCATGGCGGCTCCGGTGCGGACGGCGATCGTGCGTCGCTTGAAGGCCTTGGTCAGAGCTGCCGACATCTCGGGTTCTTCGGTGGAGACCAGACGATCGAGCGCCTCGATGATGGTGACCTCGACACCCAAACTGGCCCAGGCGGAGGCGATCTCCACCCCGATCACGCCGCCGCCCAGCACGATGGCGCTGTTCGGTAGCGCCGGCATGGACCAGACATGGTCACTGGTCAGGATTCGCTCTCCGTCGATCGGCAGTCCCAAGGTGCGCGGTTGCGAACCGGTGGCCACCACCGTCCAGGTTCCGCGGAGCGTCCGGTCGCCGACCCGGACGGCCACTTTCTGGTCCACCTCCACCAGTTCACCGCTGCCCTGCACCGTGGTGATGCCGCGCTGCGACACCAGACCGGTGAGGCCCTTGTACAGCCGCGCCACGACCATCTCGCTGTAGGCATTGAGGGCGGGAACGTCGATGCGCTCGAGGGTTGCCTGGACGCCGAACGTGCTGGAGCGGCGCACCGTGTCTGCGACCTCGGCCGCGTGCAGCAGGGCCTTGGCAGGGATGCAGCCGCGGTGCAGGCACGTCCCACCCACCTTGTCCACCTCGACCAGCGCCACCGCCAGTCCGAGTTGCGCCGCGCGAAGCGCTGCGGCATAGCCGCCGCTACCCGCTCCCAGGACGACGACATCGAATGAATCAGAGCTTGATGGAGCCATGTCGGCCAGTCTTGCAGATCAGCACTGCACGAAGCAGTCGATGCTGTGTTGTGCCGGTAGGCGATAATGGGGGAGTGAGTTGGTTTCGTCGCACCCTGCAATCCACCCGTCGAAGTGCGCGCGTCTCGCGGCAGAACAGTCAGATGGACGAACTGGTGCTTGCCCACCTGGACGATTTTCGGACGACCAAGCGAGGTGTCGAGGCGTGGGTCGAGGACGCCACCGCGATGAACCGACCGTCGATCCTGTTGGTGGCCAGCAGTGGTGAGTGGACCCGTCGTAGCGTGCCGTCCGTGCTGTGGGCGCACCACTACGCACGTCGTCATGACATGCCGAGCTACGACGCCGGAGTGGTTCCCTATCCGCAGCGGATGCGTGACCACAACCGCAAGCGCAAGCTGCGCCCGGACGAGTTCCGCCCGGGTTGGTGAAGCGACTGGCTGCTCAGTTCTGCAGCGAGGCGCCCAAAGCAACCAGGGTGCGTACCGCCACCCCGGTGCCACCCTTTGGAACGTGGTCGTAGGGCTTGGAGTCGTTGAACGCGGGCCCGGCGATGTCAAGGTGGGCCCACGGGATGTCATCGGCGACGAACCGGCGCAGGAAGGCTGCTGCGACCAGAGCACCGCCCTGACGGGGGCCGGTCGACTTCACGTCCGCGACATCGGAATCGAGGTCGTCGTCGATGTGCTGGGGGATCGGCAACTGCCAGAAGTCCTCGCCAGCGAGTTCCGCGGCGTCCAGCACGACGTCGGCGGTGTGGTCGTCCGAGGCCATCAAGCCGGCGATCCGCTTACCAAGGGCCACCATGCAGGCACCGGTGAGCGTCGCGACGTCGACGATCATGTCGGGTTCGTCCTCGCATGCTCGGGCGATGGCGTCCACCAGCACCAGGCGACCCTCGGCGTCGGTGTTGCCGTTCTCGACGGTGGTGCCGCCGTAGATGGTCAGCACATCGCTGGGTCGGTAGGCATCACCGGATGGCATGTTCTCCGCCATCGCTGCGTAGCACGTGACGTGGACCGACAATCCCAGCTCCGCGATCGCCTTGGTCGCGGCCAACACGGCGGCGGCGCCGCCCATGTCGCACTTCATGGTGTACATGCCGTCGGCCGGTTTGATGTCCAGGCCACCGGAATCGAAGGTGATCCCCTTGCCGACCAGAGCGAGGTGGAACTTGGCTCCGCGCGGATGGTAATCGAAGCGCACCAGTCGTGGGCCGCGAGCTGAACCGCCGCCCACCGCGGTCAGGCCACCGTAGCCGTTCTTGCGCAGTGCCTTGTCGTCGAGGATCTCGACGTCGATCTTGGTGTCCTTGACCTGCTCCTTCGCTGCTTCGGCGAAGGATTCCGGATACAGCAGATTCGGTGGGGTGTTCACCCAGTCGCGAGCCGTGCAGACCGCCTCGGCCACCACTGCGCCAATTTCGGCTGCCCGCCGGGATTCGGACTTGGTGGACTCGCTGACGATCCTGACGCCGCCCAACCTGGCCGGGTTCTCGCTGTCGGACACCTTGCGGAACTGATAGCCGCCGAGTAACGCGCCTTCAGCGGCCGCCTTGATCATCTCGGGATCGGTGGTCTCCAGACTGACCGCCACCTGTACCGGATCCTTGCTGCGGCTGATCACCGCACGGATCGCTGCAGCGGTGCTGCGACGCACCTGCTCCGGGGTCACATCGACCTCGCCCAGGCCCACGACGACCAGCTGATGATCAGCAGTCGGCAAGAATGTCACGTGCGCGGGCTCGGTCTTGGCGCCCAGATCCAGCGCCAGCTCCATTACCGAGGAGCCGAAACGCTTGCGGATGGAAGACTCGAGGTCCGTGGGGAGCCCGACGAGCTCTGGTCCCTTCGCAGTCTCAACCAGGCCCACGACGAGGACGTCGACCTCTTTGTCCAGGGTCTTCACCAATGTGACGGACTGCTTGCTGGTGGCCACGAGTCTCCTTCGATGCTGATGCGATTGGCTGCAACTGTGTCGTTGTCCTGCGCCACAGGCTAGCGACCTGATCAGCTGGGCCGCGTCAGGGACGGGCGAATTCCGTTCCGATAGCCTTGCATTCCACACAATTCACAGCGCCACCCACGCCACAGGAGGCAGGAATGTCAGAGCTTCAATCGGTGCTCCACGATCGGCATGTGGCGGCGGGCGCCAAGTTCGCCAGCTTCGGCGGTTGGCAGATGCCCCTGGAGTACGCCGGCGGTGGCGTCTTGGCCGAGCACCAGGCCGTGCGGACCAGTGTCGGGGTGTTCGACGTCTCCCATCTGGGCAAGGCGCGGATCATCGGTGTCGGGGCCCGGGACTTCGTGAATCGGTGCCTCACCAACGATCTGGGCAAGATTCAGCCCGGCAAGGCGCAATACACCATGCTGTGCACCGAACAGGGCGGTGTCGTCGACGACATGATTGCCTACCTGATCAGCGACGATGAGGTGTTCCTCATCCCGAACGCGGCCAACAACGACGCCGTTGTGCAGGCGCTGACCGATGCCGCCACGGCCGAGGGCAACGACATCGAGGTCCGCAACGAACACCGCGACCACGCCGTGATCGCCGTCCAGGGCAGCAAATCCGACGAGGTGCTGTCATCGATGGGCTTGCCCACCGGCATGGACTACATGGCGTTCTCGGTGATTGACCGCGATGGGCAGACCTACACCGTCTGCCGGACCGGCTACACCGGTGAGAAGGGCTATGAGTTGGTCGTGCCGGCCGAATTGGCAGGCGGTGTCTGGGATGACGTGATGGCAGCCGGTAGTGGCTACGACATTCGGCCGTGCGGACTCGGTGCCCGGGACACGCTGCGCACGGAAATGGGCTATGCCCTGCACGGCCATGAGATCAGCACCGAGATCGATCCTGTCGCGGCAGGTTCCGGCTGGGCCGTCGGGTGGAAGAAGACTGCACCGTTCATCGGCTCCGCTTCGCTGCGCGCGATCAAGGAGTCCGGACCCCAGCGGCGTTCCAGGGCGCTGCTCGCCCACCGCAGGGGAATTCCCCGGCCCGGCATGAGCGTGCTGGACGCAGCAGGGAAGACGATCGGGGAGGTCACCTCCGGCACGTTCTCGCCCACGTTGAAGAAGGGCATCGCCCTCGCCCTCGTTGACGCCTCGACGGCGGTGGGGGACGAGGTGGGCGTCCAGGTGCGCAACCGCGTCGAGACGTTCGACGTGGTGAAGGCGCCCTTCGTCGCACCGGGTGTTCGTGAGGACTGAACCCCTCAGGCCTCCAGCGACATGGGGCCGTAGACGACCCGTTCCTCCTCGTAGAGCGTGACAGCCTGGACGCCCTTGGCGAGCAGGCCCCGGAAGCTGTCGGTGAGCCACTCCTCAGCGGCCATCTGATCCTCGAACTGCCGATCCAGGGCGGCCGCAGCTTCCCGTTCGGTGTCCGCATCGGCTCCCGGGATCAGGTCGGGTTTCCAGGTGTAACTCATCAGACCAGTCGCTCCTTCGGTGAGGCTTCCCCAACGATGTCCAGGTGTCGAAATTTCATGATTCGCTCCTTCAGAAATCAATCCCGGAGATGAGGTCCGGAATCAGTATGGCTGGCCGCGGTCGATCCGCGGGCCCGGACGACGCCACCGCCGGATGGTCATCATCCGGTTCATGCCGTACATCAACAGGCCCTTCGAGCTCGCTTTCGGATGGCGCTCGGCGAGTTCCTTCTTGTAGCCCCTCCAGAACACGGCGGTGTTGCTGATCCACATGACGAAAACGCCGAGCATGATCAAACTGGTGACTTGCTGGATCAGCAAGCTTCCGGCGCCAGCCATGCTGATCGCCAGAATGATCAACATCCCCGGCAGCAGGAACTCGTTGATGGACCAACGGTGATCGATGTAGTCGCGCAGCAAACTGCGTTCGGGGGCGCTGTCGGTCTCCTTGTAGTTGCGCAGCCGGGCCTCCCGCTCAGCGCGTCGGTTGGCGATCTTGGCTTGCCGCTTGGTCAAGGTGGGGTGCAGCCGCTCCATCCGAGCCGCTCGGGCGTCTTCCCTGGACGGCGTCGGGCCGGTCTTGCGCGATGGGGCGCGTCCACCCTTCGGCTCGGCGGACACCCGGTCCGCCGCTGACTGACTTTCGGTAGTTGCCGACTCGGCCGCGTCAGGGCTGGTCTTGCGGCTTTTCTTGTTGGCTGGAGCCGTTTGGCCCTGCTCATAGGGGCGGAAGAGTCCCACGTCACGTCCTCGTTGATCGGATGATGCCCCCATGCTACTTGGGGATGACCCGGACGCCACCCTCGGGTCAGCTGTGCGGGGATCAACCAGCCATTACTCTTGAGGTAGTTGTGCGTCGCACCGCGGCGCCCACAAACCGGACCGGAAGGACCCAACCACTCATGCCAGGTATCTTTCAGCGCATTGCGATGGTTTTCCGCTCGAAGGCGGACAAAGCGCTCAACAAGGTTGAGGATCCTCGCGAAACCTTGGACTACTCGTACCAACGTCAGCTCGATCTGCTGCAGAAGGTGCGCCGCGGGGTCGCCGACGTCGCCACCAGCCGCAAGCGGGTGGAACTGCAGGCGAACCAGCTCAACAACGAACTGGAGAAGCTGAGTCTGTCGGCTCAGCGGGCACTGGAGCACGGCCGGGAGGACTTGGCTCGCGAGGCACTGACCCGCAAATCGGGGCTGCAACAGCAACTCGGAGATCTGCAGACCCAGCACGCGCAGTTGCAGGGTGAGGAGGAGAAGCTGATCCGCGCCAGCACCAGGTTGCAGGCGAAGGTTGACGCGTTCCGCACCCGCAAGGAGACCATCAAGGCCACCTACACCGCAGCCGAAGCCCAGACCCGGATCAACGAGGCATTCACGGGGATCAGCGAAGAAATGGGCGATGTCGGCCTCGCGGTGCAGCGGGCAGAAGACAAGGCACTCCAGATGCAGGCACGTGCCGGTGCCGTCGACGAACTGCTCGCCTCCGGCGCGCTCGAGGATTCGTCGGGCAGCTACAAGGACGACATCACCCGTGAGCTGGACGCGATGGCCTCCGACGCCTCGGTTGAGAGCGAGCTAACGGCGATGAAGGCGCAACCCACCGCCGGAGCCGAGCGCACAGCAGCTCTCGAAGCCGGCGACGCCGAGGCCAGTGCAGCGCCTGCGGCCGAGCAGACCATGAGCGAGGAACCAACTGAGGAGCAGCAGTGATCGTCCGCATTCTTTCCCAAGGGCAGTGGGTTCTCGACGAAGCTGATCTGCCCGGCCTGAACGAATTCGATGCGCAGGTGGAGGCTGCCTTGACCGAGGACGACGCCGAGCAACTCACTGAGGCGTTGACGGCACTGTTGACCCATGTGCGGGCG
>JAGXHS010000071.1 GCA_024636075.1 Propionibacteriaceae bacterium | reverse complement strand
GGGAAAGAGCCCCGCCCGGATGATGGCTCCGTCAGGCTCGAGCAGATGGGCTCCGACCCCGCCCACGTGCAGTGGTTTCCGCTGGTCGATGTCGGCCAGATGGCGTCCGCCGGGCAGCAGGTGCGCCGCACGTCGTGTGTTGTTTCCCACCGCGCCATCGGCACCATTCACCAACCGCCACAAGCCGGCCTCCACCACCGCCCCGTGATCGGCGACCCAGCAGGCCTCCACGTTTCCCGGAATCAGTTCCTTGGGTACCCCCGGACCGAGTTTCACCACGGCTGGGTGCTGCTGCAGCGCCAGCAACCCGAGCACGAACTTCCACTCAGGCGTGAACTGCTCGACGCGCCAGGTGCGCCCCCGCTCCGTCCGTCGCGCCGGGTCACAGAACACCGCGGTGCGGGAATCGTGGCCGGCCAGGAGATCGTGCAGCAATGTGGTTGCGTCCCCGCACACCACCTCAGAGCGAGCAGCAGTGCCCAGTTGGTCCAGCAGGGTCAGGTTGTGGCGGGCGTAGGCGGCAGTGGTCTCGTCCCTCTCCACGGCAGTGACACCCAGACCGGCGCTGGCGAATCCGATCGCATCGGCACCGATACCGCAGCCCAGATCGATGACACGATCGACGCCGGCGTCGAGCAGTCGCTGGGCACGCCATCTGGCAACCGCCGGCCTGGTGGCCTGCTCGAGGGCGTCACTGGTGAACAGCATGCTGGCGGCTCGATCACCGAACTTCTTCGCCGCTCTGGCCCGCAGGCTGGTCTGGGACAGTGCCGCAGCGGCCAGCTCGGCGTCGAAGTGTTTGCGCAGCGCCGTGGCGGCCTGCAGAGACGTGGGGTCGCCCAGCTGGGCCGCCATCCGCAAGGCGGCAGCGCCTTGCGTGCTCAACAGTCGCGCCGAGGTCATCAGCCCACGAGCTGGCTGAAGGCGTGGATCAGTAGACCCACCAATGCACCGACCACGGTGCCGTTGATGCGAATGAACTGCAGATCGCGACCGACGTGCAGCTCGATCCGCTGGGCGGCCTCCTCTCCGTCCCAGCGTTGGATGGTGTGGCTGATCACGCTGGAGAGCTCTTTGCCGTAGGTGTTGACCATGAAAGCGGACATGTCCTCCAGTCGGCCGTCGAGACTGTCTCGCAGTTCGTCGTCCGCAACCAGGTTGTCCCCCAGTTCCAGCAGAGCCCGCTGCCCCCTCTTCCACAGCGCGGAGGTGTCGTCGTCGATCGCTGTCAGCAGGGAATTGCGAATGCTGCGCCACAGGCTGACAGCCGTCTCGCTCGTCTGCGGATGCGACAGCAGTCGGGTCTTCAACGATTCGGCGCGTTGCTGCACCCCCGGGTCGTTCTGGAGGTCCTGTGCGACACGCAGCAACAAGTCGTCCAATGATTGGCGGGTGGGGTGCGCCGGGTCGTGCTGCACGTCCGCCGCCCAGGCGACTGCCTGGTCGTAGGCGTAGTTGACCACCCGGGTGTTGATCGCGTCCGGCGCCCACCAGGGCGCGCGGTTCTCGACCATGGCCTGGAAGCTCTTCGGGTTGGCCTTCAACCAGGTGTGGATCTCGCCGGCCAGCAAATCCACCAGTGCGTGATGGGAGCCGTCACGCACGACGCCGTCCAACAGGTCGCCGGCGACGCTGGCGACTGGTTCGCGGACCAGTCTGGGGAGCAGGACGTCGTCAGCGAGGGTGCGCACCTCGTCGTCCGACACCCGGGCGACGGCCGCCCTGCCGATGCGCAGGATCTCGGTGATGGCGCGGCGTGAGTTCGTGCTGTTCTGCAACCACCGACCGATCCGCATCCCGATCCGCGCGTTGCTCAGCCGGTCCCGGGCGATGGCTTCAGTGAGGAAGTTCTCGGTGAAGAAGTCCTGCAGGTTGACCGCGATCTCGTCCTTCTTCGTCGGCACGATCGCAGTGTGCGGAATCTTGATGCCCATTGGATGACGGAACAATGCGGTCACGGCGAACCAGTCGGCCATCGCGCCGACCATGGCGGCTTCGGCGCCGGTGTTGACGTAACCCCACAGAACGCCGTGGTCGAGTTGCAGAGTCGCCACGTAGATCACTGCGGCGATCAGCAGCAGTGACAACGCCAGCAGCTTCATCCGCCCCAGTGAGTGCCGACGAGCCTCGTCGACCTCACTCCAGGCCGGAGTCGCCGGAGCGCCAGTGCGCGGCTTCGGCGATGTCGGTTCCGCTGAGGCATGCTGCGGCCCGGTGGTGGAGCTCTGTTCTGTCACGGACACGCCTCAATGCTAGCCATCACGTCGCTCCGAACCATCGGGTGGACTGGGAGAGGCAGGCAAGGCGCACCGGGGCGTTCCGCCGGGGAGTCGGTCACGGTGGGTTGCGACCCATTCGTACAGCCAGTGCGCGGGCCGGTCAAGGATTTCCGAGCCGAGCAGCCGCCCGGCGACCCTGGTCAGTGGTCCCCCGGTGGACAAGGTGGCGGCCCAGGCACGGTGCCCCCAGTGAACGGAGCCGTCCGGGCCCAGGAAGGGCATTTCGCGCACGGCGCGCTGCGCATCGACACCCAGGCTCGCCAGGTCGACCGACTGCAGTGACAGCACCTCGGCACGGATTCCGCACCGGTTCAGTCGCTGTGCCACGGCGGTGCAGAAGCCACAGTCGGCGTCGTACAACACGGTTCCGGCTCGAGCCATCAGAACTCCTCGTGAATCATCGGATCACCGCCGAGTCGACCTTCCCGGCTGGCGAGCGTGCCGATCTGCTCCATGTCCTCGAGGGTGAGGTTCACGTCGACGGCGCCGAGGTTCTCCGCCTGTCGCTCCTTCGAGGACGACTTCGGCAAGGGCAACACACCCCGTTGCAGGTGCCAGGCAAGCGCCACGGCACCGCTGGTGGTGCCATGCCGGTCGGCGATATCGCACAGCACCGGGTTGTCGAGCAATCCCGTGCCCCGACCGAGCGGCCCCCATGCTTCGGTGATGATGCCGTGGTCCTGGTGGTACTGGTGCAGGTCCGCCTGTGGAAATCGTGGATGCACCTCTATCTGGTTCACCGCCGGCAGCACGCCGGTCTCCTTCAGGAGCCGCTCCAGGTGGGTGCGTTCGAAGTTGGAGACACCGATGTGGCGCACCCAGCCACGCTTCCTCGCCTCGATCAGAGCCTGCCAGGCCTCGACGAATCGGTCGGTCGCCGGGTTGGGCCAGTGGATCAGGTACAGATCGATGTGGTCACCGCCGGTGCGGTGCACGCTCTCCTCGACAGCAAGCAGTGCGTCAGCCCGTTCGTGGTGGCGTCCGGGCAGTTTGGAGCAGAGGACGATCTCGTCGCGTGGGATTCCCGACTCACGGATCGCCTTGCCGACCGAGCCCTCGTTCTCGTAGTTGTAGGCCGAATCGATCAGTCGGTAGCCGATCTGCAGAGCGGCACCGACGGCTTCGCGGGCCGTTCCGCCCTTCATCGGGTAGGTGCCAAAGCCGATCACCGGCAGGTCGATACCATCGAGCCCGGAGATGGTGGGGAGTTGCTGGTTCATGGGTTCCTTCCGTGGAGCGGGTGCGGAGCTGCTGGCGAGAATGGCCCGATGATCCTGGACGGGTGACTGTAGACAACGGCCCGGTCGTGGCGCAGGAATCCGACCAGGGTGATGCCGGCGGCCCGGGCTGCGTCAACCGCCAGCGAGGTTGCGCCGGACACGGCGGCCACTGCCGGAATGCCGGCCAGTTCAGCCTTCTGGACGATCTCGAAGCTGGCTCTGGAGCTCACCACCAGGGTGCGTCCGCGCAACGGCAAAAGGTTCTGCATCAGCGACCAGCCGATCACCTTGTCGACGGCATTGTGTCGCCCGACGTCTTCCCGGGCCACCATCAACTCACCGGCGGCACTGAACAGCCCGGCGCCGTGCACGCTGCCGGTTCGGTGGAAGACTCGTTGCCGCTCGGCGAGTTGGTCGACGGCCTGCAACAACCAGCCTGCGTCGACGGTTGTCTGGTCAGCGGTGATGTCGAAGCGGCTGCGGCGGCCGAGCTCGTCGATCGAAGCGGTGCCACAGACCCCACAGGAAGAGTTGGCGGTGAACGGATGCGGGCGTCCGCTCGATGGTGGCGTCCGCAGCTGGACGTCAAGGATGTTGTAGGTGTTGGCGCTGAGTCCGAGTTCGTCGTCGACCACCGCCCCGGCGCAGTACCGGGCGGTGGCGACGTCATCGGCGTCGAGGATGAATCCCTCGGAGTGCAACCAGCCGTGGGCCAGTTCCACGTCGTCGCCGGGAGTGCGCATGGTGACCACCGTCGATGTGCCGTTGACCCGCAGTTCCAGCGGTTCCTCGACCGCCAGCACATCACCGGCCGCACTGAGGGTGATGACCGGTGCGTCCTCGCCGTCAGCAGTCCTGTTCAGCCGACGCACCTGACGTCGGGTGGTGATTCGACCCATGTGGGTTGAGGTGTCCTTCCGGTCAGCGCACCGGCTGGTTGCCGTGGGTCGGCTCCAGTCGGATGAGGATTGATTGCGATGTGGGCGTGTTGGACACGTCAGCGGTCGAGTCCAGCGGCACCAAGGCGTTCGTCTCGGGGAAATAGGCCGCCGCGCAGCTCCGTGCGGTGTCGAAGGCGACCAGCCGAAACCCTGCGGCGCGACGCTCCTCGACACCACCGGCAGTACGCCACTCGCTCACCAGATCCACCATGTCGCCGTCACTGTGGCCGAGCTCGGCCAGGTCATCGGGATGCACGAAGACCACTCTGCGACCGTCCTTGATGCCCCGGCTGCGGTCGTTCATGCCGTAGATCGTGGTGTTGTACTGGTCATGCGAGCGCACCGTCTGCAGGATCAGCCGTCCCGGTGGACAGTCGAGGACGTCGAGTGGGTTGACGGTGAAGTGCGCCTTCTGATCCGGGGTGTGGAAGGTGCGGGAATCGCGTGGAGGGTTGGGCAGGGCGAAACCGCCCGGCTGTCGGACCCGGTTGTTGAAGTCGCCGAAACCGTTGATCACCCGTTCGATCGCGTCGCGCACATGGTCGTAGTTGGTGCGGAACCTCACCCACGGCAGTTCGGCGAAGAGCCGCTGGCCGATCTGGGTGACGATCTCCACTTCGCTGCGCAGATCACCCGCCGGTCCGAGTCGCCCCCGGGAGGAGTGCACCATGCCCATCGAGTCCTCGACGCTGACGAACTGTTCGTGCCCCGCGGTGAGATCGCGCTCAGTGCGACCCAGTGGCGGCAGGATGATCGCGGTGTCTCCCACCCAGGCGTGCGAACCGTTCAGTTTGGTGGAGACATGCACACCGAAGTCGACCCTCTGCAGAGCCACCTCGCAGACGCGGGTGTCGGGGGTGGCCCGGACGAAGTTGCCACCCATCGACATGAAGAAGCGCACCGAACCGTCCCGCATGGCCCGGATCGAATCGACCGTGTCGTGGCCGTGTTCTCTGGGTGATGTGAAGTCGAACTCGGCGTCCAGCGCATCGAGCAGCGATCGGGCCGGTTGTTCGAAGATGCCCATTGTGCGGTCGCCCTGGACATTGGAATGACCGCGCACCGGGCACACCCCGGCGCCCGGGCGTCCGATCATTCCGCGCAGCAAATGGACATTGACGATCTCGCGGATGGTGGCCACGGAGTTCTTGTGTTGGGTCAGGCCCATCGCCCAGCAGGTGATCATCGACGGCGCCTCGGCGATCAGCTTCGCGATCCTGGTGATCTCGTCGCAGGACAGTCCGGTGGCGTGTTCGATGTCCTGCCACGATGTGGCCCGGATGTGATCTGCGTAGTCGTCGAAACCGCTGGTGGAGCCGGCGATGAACTCACTGTCCAGCACCTGCCGACCGGCGGCTGCCATCTCGAGCAACACTTTCGCCACACCTTGGTGGAATGCCTGGTCGCCGGACAGGCGAATCTGACAGAAGTGATCAGCGAGCTGGGTCCCCACCCCGATCAGCCCGCGCACCGTCTGTGGGTTGCGGAACCTGGCCAGGCCGGCTTCGGGCAGCGGATTGATCGAGACAATGGTGGCGCCACGTTTCTTCGCCTTCTCCAGGGCACTGAGCATTCGAGGATGGTTCGTTCCCGGATTCTGTCCCTGGATGAGCAGCAGGGAGCTGTTCTCCACGTCGTGCAGACTGACCGTTCCCTTGCCGATGCCGATCGTGCCGGAGAGCGCCGCGCCGCTGGATTCGTGGCACATATTGGAGCAGTCGGGCAGGTTGTTGGTCCCCAGTCTCCGCGCCAAGAGCTGGTAGCAGAACGCTGCCTCGTTCGAGGTGCGGCCAGAGGTGTAGAAGACGGCCTGGTTGGCCTCTTCCAGGCCGGCGAGGCGGGAAGCGATCTCGTCGAACGCGTCGTCCCACGAGATCGGCTGGTAGAAGTTCTGCCCGGAGCGTTTGATCACCGGTTGGCTGATCCGGCCCTGTTGCCCCAGCCAGTGGTCGGATCGGGTCTGCAGGTCCTGGATCGAATGGGCAGCGAAGAACGCGGCCGTGACTCTCTTCGTCGTGGCTTCCTCGGCGACTGCCTTGCTGCCGTTCTCGCAGAACTCCGCCGGGGAACGATCCTTCGGATCGGGATCCGGCCAGGCACAGCCCGGGCAATCAAAACCATCGACCTGGTTGACCTTCGCCAAGGTCAGGGCAGTGCGCTGAACGCCCATCTGCTCAACACTGTGCACCAGCGAGTTGAGCACCGCACCCACTCCCGCCACGCTGCGTTTGCGCTCACCGACTTCCAGATCCTCATCTGACCCGTCATGCACCCGTGACATGGCAGCTCCTTCGCGGACGTGTGCGGCAAGCCTATGCGACGCATCATCACTCCACCCGACAGCCGAGCAACGATCCGCCCTAGAATGGAGGTGTTACTGGCGAAAGGTGGAAAATGACCGACCAAGGCAAGAAACCCTTTGTGACCAACATCGAGGACAAGACCCTCGGCAACACCCTGTTCCGCGACACGCTGTGGACTGGTGAACACCTGCAACTGACGGTGATGTCGATCCCCGTCGGAGGCGACATCGGCCTGGAGGTTCATCCGGACACCGACCAGTTCCTGCGCATCGAACAGGGCAGCGGCAAGTGCGAGATGGGCCCGGCCGAGGACGATCTTGATTTCGTCCGCGACGTCGCCGACGACGACATCATCATGGTGCCAGCTGGTATGTGGCACAACGTGACCAACGTGGGTGACAACGACATGAAGGTGTACACCCTCTACGGACCGCCGGATCACGTGCCCGGAACCCAGCACGCAACCCAGAAGGACGCCCAGAACGATCCCAACGAGGACTGAGTCCCCCGGGGCTTGGGCAGCGACCTCAGAGCTGTCGGCGAATGACCTCGCCGGTGCTGATCGGAACCCAGTTGACCTCCCGGTGGGAGGCACCTTCCAGCACCGCCATCAACACCCGCAGCGCGTCCCCGTGCGAAACCAGCACGATGCCTCCCGGATCGGCCTGTTCAGCGGCACGCAGCTTTGCCACGAATCCGCTCAGCCGATGGTGCACATCGCGAATCGACTCCCCTTCGCCCCAGCGCACCTCGCTGATGTGGTGGCCGTCAGGAACCGGTTCGGCGACCAACTGATCGGTGAATCTGCCCTCTAGCTGACCGAGATGCTGCTCGCGCAGCGCCTGATCGAATTCGACCACCACTTCGCAGCTGCGCGCGATGACCTCGGCTGTCTGCACGGCCCGGAGTTGGTCACTGCTGATCACCCGGACGACGTCGCATCCGGCGAGGAGACGCGCCGCTGCTGCGGCCTGTTCGACACCACGCTCGGTGAGCGGCACGTCCATCACCTGCCCCTGCAGCCTCAGCTGCCGGTTCCAGGTCGTCTCCCCATGCCGGACCAAGAACAGTGGAGTCCTGACCAGGAACAGCGGATGGGGCATGCCAACAGCGTAGTCACCACTCTGGCCACGCTCGCCGCGGTTCATCGCCTCGGTCCATTGGGCGCCATCCTCGCCAACGGCCGCCGTGTCCACAGCAAGGGATCGAGCATTGATTCCGAAGCGGTGAAACCGCTTCTTGGTGGGCAGCGGTGTGGGGCACAATGATCCACGGCAGCATGGAGACACTCGCCGACGCGATGGAGGAACACGTGGATCTGGAAGCGATGCTTGCCCTCCGGCCGAACCGATGACGCAACCGCATCCCGAGAACGATTCCACCGGAAAGGACCTTCGGTGACCGCATCCGAGCAGCACAGCCATCTGAACGAAACGTTGGCAGCCATCCGACCCGTCGCCGCCGAATGCATCGCCGAGGCGGCCGAGCGTCAACTCACCCTCACCAAACCACCCGGCTCGCTCGGCGAACTGGAGAGCATCGGCAATCGTCTCGCGGGTATCGCCCGGTGTTGTCCACCTCCGATACCCGACCCGGCGTTACTTGTGGTCTTCGCCGCAGATCACGGGGTGCAGGCGCAGGGCGTCTCACCGTGGCCGCAGGCGGTGACCCGGCAGATGGCGCTGAACATTGTTTCCGGGGGTGCCGCGGTGAGTGTGCTGGCCCGCTCTCATGGCGCCGAGCTGCGCGTGGTTGATGTGGGCATGCTGGAACCTGTCGACGGCGTCGAGGATCGCCGGGTGCGATCCGGCAGCGCCGACCTCAGCGAGGGTCCTGCGATGACCGAAGACGAGCTGCTGCAGGCCATCGGCGTCGGGCTCGCCGTCGCCGATGAGGCCGCGAAAGCAGGTTTCCGCTGTCTGTTGGGCGGTGAGGTGGGAATCGGGAACACGACCGCCTCGGCGGCGCTGATCAGCGTGTTCACCGGCGCCGCCGCTGAGGTGGTGACCGGCGCCGGGGCCGGGGCCGCCGGTGAGATGTTGCAGCGCAAGCGGGAGGCGGTGCGTCGCGGGATCGAGGTGAACGGTGCAACCGCAGACGCACCATTGGCAGCACTGGCGGCGGTCGGTGGTCTGGAACACGCGGCTCTGGTGGGGTTGATGCTGGGCGGCGCGGCGCACGGTCTGCCGGTCATCTTGGACGGGGTGATCGTGTGCTCTGCCGCGCTGGCCGCCCAAGCCCTGTGTCCTGCGGCGAGTGGATACTTCATCGCCGCGCACAACGGAACCGAGCCCGGCATCGTCGAGGCGCTGCGCGCCTTGGACCTGCATCAGATTCTCGACCTGGGGCTTCGGCTGGGGGAAGGCAGCGGCGCCGTGGCGGCCCTGCCTTTGGTACGGTCTGCGGCAGCCATCCTGCGCGAGATGGCCACCTTCAGCTCGGCAGGGGTCTCCGGGAGCACCGTGTGATGTCGTCGCCACGCCGCGTGCTGATCACCGGAGGTGTCCGTTCCGGCAAGTCCAGCCACGCCGAGGCGCTGTGTGCCGCCAGCTCGCGGGTAGAATACGTCGCCACCTCACAGGAAGATCCACAGGACGCGGATTGGCAGCAGCGGGTGCGGCTGCACCGGGAACGCCGACCCGCGCATTGGTGCACCACCGAGACGACGGACCTGGTCGGGGTGTTGGCC
>JAGXHS010000070.1 GCA_024636075.1 Propionibacteriaceae bacterium | reverse complement strand
GGACCGGTGTGCCACAAGGTTGTCGTGCGGGGTTGTCGTACGGGGGTTCAGCGGGGCATCAGGATGCGCTGGCTGCGGGACCCCTGCATCATGTCTGCGGAGACGGCCGAGGCGGCGGCGTCGTCCAAGGCACGGGAGACGGCGCGGCCGCTCCGTGATGACAGCCTGCGACCACCGTCTTCGGAGCTGTGACGAAGCGACCTGACGAACTTGCGCATGCTGATGTATCCACACTTTCTCGTGTTTGGTGGGGAGCTCTCAATGAGCCCGTTGTCGCCACAATTTGTTCACGTGACAATAACTATTGTAGCCGTTTGGGCTGAGTAACGCAAAATTATCCTGTGAATCATCCGCTACTCGCTGATATTCCTTCCACGAGCGAAGAGCGCCGCCTCCTTGACGTGCAGGCAGTGACTCGGCGTCGCGGCTGGCCGTCAGAAGAGGGCGTACTTGCCCAGCAGGGCCAGCACCATCAGACCGGTCAACCCCACCATGTGCCACCAAGTGCGGTCCTGCCCGCCTCCCGCGACCGACTGAACGTTGCGAATCAAGATCCACGACACCGCGATGCCCGCCAGGAAACCTCCCAGATGGGCCTGCCACGCGATGTTCGGGAACAGGAATCCGATCGCTGCGTTGATCAGCAACAGCATCACCAGACTGGTGGTGTTGGAACCGGTCACCCTGGAGATCACGAGCAGGGCTCCGAAGAGCCCGAAGACCGCTCCTGACGCACCCACGACACCTGTGTCCCACGCCATGGTGGACTTGCTCGCCAACAGCACCACGCCCACGCCACCTGCCAGTGCGCTGACCAGGTAGAGAGCAAGGAAGCGCATCCGGCCGAGGAAGGGTTCAAGGATTCTTCCGACGATCCACAAGGCGTACATGTTGAAGGCGATGTGGGCGAAGCTGAATGAGTGCGCAAAAGCTGAGGTGATGAAGCGCCACGGCTCGAGGGCCCCAGTCCGTGGGGTCAGCATCACCCGTTCGAAGAATTGCGGAATCGTCAGTTCGGCCGCCCAGACAGCAAGGCAGATGCCGATGATGCTCCAGGTGATGGGGGTGCCTCGAGACGGCGAACTGGCGGGCCGGATGGTGGCGCTGGTCTTGGGGTCATCCTGCCGCTGCGGACCGGGCCTGTGCTGTCTCACGGTCGCTGCGTGTTCCGCCGATGGCGGAGCCCAGGGATCGCCACCGGGTTGGCTCGCCCAAGGTTGGTTCGCCCCCGGTTGGTTCGCCCCCGGTTGGTTCACCCCGGGTTGGTTCGTCCCAGGTTGGTTCGTCCAAGGTTGGTTCACCCCGGGTTGGTTCGCTGACGCTGCGACCGGCTGTTGAGCAGTCGGTGCCTCGTTTCGGGCTGCCCACACGTCCGTCACGGGGGCGGGATTTGCCGTCTCTGCAGCCTGCGGCGCCGGGGCCTCCCCCTCACTCAGTCCACCCCAACCCGGAGACCCACTGGGGGGCTCGAAGTCGGGATACTCACCAGAACTCTGATTGGTCACCCCGCCAGCCTACGGAAGCAGACAAAGTGGGTCGGATATTCTTAGAACATCCGACCCACCCTGTTGGCGAGGCCACGGTGCAGTGGTGACTCAGGCCTCGTCCGCCTCATTTCCCGCCGACGGACCGCTGAACTCGATCGGCGGGGCGTCCGGCAGCTGACTCTTCGGCTCGCCCTTGAAGGTGAACGGGTACTCCGCGTCCTTTTCGGCAACGTCGACCACGACGATCTCACCGGCCTTCAGTTCACCGAACAGGATCTTCTCGGCCAGCATGTCTTCAATGTCGCGTTGCAACGCACGTCGAAGCGGACGGGCACCGAGCACCGGATCGAAGCCCCGCTTGGCGATCAGGGTCTTCGCGGCCGACGTCAGTTCGATGCCCATATCCTTGTCCTTGAGCCGGGACTCGATCTGCGCAACCATCAAGTCGACGATCCGCTCGATGTCGGCCTGGGTCAACTGGTGGAACACCACGACCTCGTCGACCCGGTTGAGGAATTCGGGGCGGAAATGCTGTTTCAGCTCGTCTGAAACCTTGGCCTTCATTTTCTCGTAGCTGCCGGCCTCGTCATCGCTCCTGGAAAAACCAAGGTTTACCGATTTCGAGATGTCCCGCGTTCCCAGGTTCGTGGTCATCACGATCACGGTGTTCTTGAAGTCGATGACCCGACCCTGGGCATCCGTGAGACGACCCTCATCGAGGATCTGCAGCAGGGAGTTGAAGATGTCCGGGTGAGCTTTCTCGATCTCGTCAAACAGCACGACACTGAACGGCTTGCGGCGCACCTTCTCGGTGAGCTGCCCGCCTTCCTCGTAGCCCACGTAGCCAGGAGGTGAACCGAACATCCTCGATGCTGTGTGCTTCTCGGAGTACTCACTCATGTCGAGGGTGATCAGCGCGTTCTCGTCACCGAACAGGAACTCGGTCAGCGCCTTGGTCAGCTCGGTCTTGCCGACGCCCGAGGGACCGGCGAAGATGAACGACCCGCTTGGCCGCTTGGGATCCTTGAGGCCCGCACGGGTGCGACGGATCGAGCGGGACAACGACTTCACCGCATCATGCTGACCGATGTACCGCTTGCCCAGCTCCTCTTCCATGTGCAGCAGCCGGGCGGACTCCTCCTCGGTGAGTCTGAAGACCGGGATACCTGTCGCGCTGGACAGCACCACGGCGATCTCCTCCTCCCCCACCTCGGCGGGAATGTCGTTGTCGCCCAGCTTCCAGGCCTCTTCCTTCTCGGCGCGGGAGACGAGAAGCTTCTTCTCTTTGTCGCGCAGACCGGCGGCTTTCTCGAAGTCCTGGGCGTCGATCGCGGATTCCTTCTCGGCGCGTACCCCAGCGATCCGTTCATCGAATTCCCGCAGGTCCGGAGGCGCGATCATCCGCTGGATCCGCAACCGGGCGCCGGCTTCGTCGATCAGATCGATGGCCTTGTCGGGCAGGAATCGATCCTGGATGTAGCGGTCAGCAAGTTGGGCAGCCGCCGCGAGCGCCTCGTCAGTGATGGTGATCCGGTGGTGGCTCTCGTAGCGGTCCCGAAGACCCTTGAGGATGTCGATCGTCATCGAGATGGACGGTTCAGCGACCTGGATCGGCTGGAATCGGCGCTCCAGCGCTGCATCCTTCTCGATGTGTTTACGGTACTCATCGAGTGTGGTGGCACCGATGGTCTGCAACTCGCCGCGCGCCAACATCGGCTTGAGGATGGACGCAGCGTCGATGGCTCCCTCTGCCGCCCCAGCTCCGACGAGGGTGTGGATCTCGTCGATGAACAGCATGATGTCACCACGGGTCTTGATCTCTTTCAACACCTTCTTCAGGCGCTCTTCAAAATCGCCGCGGTATCTGGAACCAGCGACGAGTGCACCCAGATCCAGGGTGTAGATCTGCTTGCCGCGAAGGGTCTCCGGGACGTCACCGCGGATGATGGCCTGCGCCAGGCCCTCGACCACTGCGGTCTTGCCGACACCGGGTTCACCGATCAGCACCGGGTTGTTCTTGGTGCGACGGCTCAGCACGGTCATCACCCGCTCGATCTCCTTCTGGCGTCCGATCACCGGATCCAGCTGGTTCTCCCGAGCGAGTTGGGTCAGATTGCGGCCGAACTGATCGAGTACCGTCGCCGAGCTCGGTGCTGGACCGACGTCGGGCGCGCCGGAGGTCGCTGCCTCCTTGCCACCGCCGGAATAGCCGCTGAGCAGCTGCAGAACCGTGTTTCGTACCCTGTTCAGGTCAGCACCGAGCTTGATCAGCACCTGGGCTGCCACGCCCTCGCCCTCACGGATCAGGCCCAGCAGGATGTGTTCGGTGCCGATGTAGGAGTGGTTCATCTGCAGCGCCTCGCGCAGGCTCAGCTCCAGTACCTTCTTCGCCCGCGGCGTGAAAGGAATGTGGCCCGTGGGCACAGTCTGTCCCTGACCAATGATCTCCTCCACCTGCTCGCGGACAGCCTCCAGCGAGATACTCATCGACTCCAGTGCCTTCGCCGCGACACCCTCACCCTCATGGATGAGACCCAGCAGGATGTGCTCGGTGCCGATGTAGTTGTGGTTCAGCATCTTGGCTTCGTCTTGAGCCAACACGACGACGCGGCGAGCTCGGTCGGTGAACCGTTCGAACATTGTTCTCCTCACTGCGGATCGGTTGATCCGCCGTCGCCCGGTGAGGCCGGTCGCTCGGATGGCCGGGACGACGTTCTACAACTCTACTAACCTCCGGGAGCTCCGGGATGTTCCTGCTGTTCGCCGGCAGCTCAAAATGTGCACCTCAAAACGCGAAACACTCCCACCGCCGCCCGATGAAGGGTTGCAGTGGGAGTGTTCGAGGTGAGCTCCGGATCAGGCGTGCGCCCTCTCGTAGGCTTCGCGGATGTCTGCCGGTACGCGCCCGCGGGCGTTGACCTGCATTCCCTGGCCGGTTGCCCACGCCCGGATGTCATTGGGGGCACTAGCTGCATTCTTCCGGGCGGTATTCTTGCGCCCAGCAACTCGGCGCGCATGCCCCTGCCACGGAGCCATGGCCTCGCGCAGTTGTTGGGCGTGGTCGTCATTCAGGTCGATCTCGTACGAGACACCATCAAGAGAAAATGCCACCGACTGGGTGGCTGTCGAGCCGTCCACATCATCTTCTAGTACGATATGCATTCTTTTGGCCATGCGTGGCTACCTTCCTGCAAGGGCTACCCGTTGCGACGGTTTGTCGGCAACACAGGAATCTTAGCCATTTCTCATCAGAAAACAAGGGTAAACACGAAATATTGTGCGTCGGACTTGTCATTCGCAGGCCGGATCGGCCAGCGGATCATCCTACTTCCGAGGTCGGTTTCACCCGCGAAAGAATGGGCACCAGACGCCCCACATGGCTCTTTGCTTCGTAATGCCGCTTGGCGAAGCTGAGACGCAACCGCGCCAGCTCCATTTCCTGACCGGCAAGACTGGATTCGAGTTGCGCAATCCGGTGCCGCTGCCGTGCAGTGGTCTCTATCAGCTCGGCGTTGTTGGATCGCAGGACATGCTCGAGCTTCATGCTGTCGCGAAGGTCGGATCGCAGTCCATTCATCAGAGCTCGTTGAGCCTGTTTTGTGGTCCGCAAGGTCGAGATCTGCTCGCTGTACCGCGAGATCATCTCCATCGATTCCCGATGATGCCGCTGACTCGCCGCCAACGAACTCGCTCGTTCGGCGGCCAGTTCGTGCGTGTGCTCTTCAGACATGCGACGCATCCGGCGACGGCTGAGGACCAGTACTGCAACGCCTGTCAGCACCGCCACCAGCACACCGGCCCGCACCAACCAAGCCGACCCGAAGGTGCTACCGAGCGCCAGACCGGTACCGGTGATCAGCACGACAAGCTCACCGAACCGCTCGCGTGATGACGCAGCAAGTGCTCGCCCGGGTGCGGGAATTGAGGAAGCCACGCCAGAAGACTACCGCCATAGAGCGCCGTGAGGAAGCATCCTCGACTCAGGTGTCGTCGTCCGCGTCGGGCACCCGACAGGCCCGTTCCAGCAACCATCCAGCAACCGAGAATGCCAGCGCCAGAACGACGGTGACACCGCCGTGAATGACCCTTTGACGAGGCGAAGGTATGTCGAGTTGCCCCAGAAAGCTGCCCACGTAGACGAGGTGGCCACCCAGCAGGATGGCACCGCTGAGCAGCATTGTCTTGCCGAGGACCAGTGCTCGCACGCCTTCACCCGGATCAATGTCGCGGTGCTTGTCTCGCACTCGCCGGGACAGACGCACGGCATAGATCGCGGCAGCAACAGCGAGCGCCACCAAAGTCATGGGCAATGACCACGGCGTGATCGGCACGCTATTGCCCGTCAGCTCGAAGGTGCCGATGATGAAGTAACCGACAACTGCACCAGCCAAAGCGGCGACCACCAACTGCCGCCCGGATGTTGGCGCCAGGTTCAAAGTCGGCTGTGGCGGTTGACTGTCCGGCTCTTGGTCGGCGAGCCGGTTCACTTGTCCAGAACCAGATCCGTACGTGACACGCCACTGACGTCCAGTCCGTCGAGCAGGCGTGCGATCCTGCCGTGGTCGCCCAGCAGCGCATCTGGTTCCACATCGTGCCAGGGCACCAACACGAACCCACGCAGGTGTGCCCTGGGATGAGGCAGTGTTAGCCGTGGCGTTTCGAGGCGATGCTTTCCCATGGTGATCAGATCGATGTCGAGCGTGCGCGGGGCGCTCGGTTCCCAGCGAACCCTGCCGTACGCGTGTTCGATCGCATTCACTCGATCCAGCAATGTCTCCGGTTGCATTGTGGTCTCGACGATCGCCACGATGTTGAGAAATTCACCGTGCTCTTCACCGACACCAACCGGAGTAGTGCGATAAACCGGTGACACGTTGACGACGATGAGGTCCGGTGTATCACCCAGCGCCTCTACCGCACTCGACAGCAACTCGAGTCTGTCGCCGAGGTTCGATCCCAAACTGAGGACACAGCTGCTGATGGGGCGCAGATCTCCCAAGGTGTCCACATCCACGTAACTGTTCATTCCCGGCTCCCGCTGTCCGACGTCTGGTGCCGCTTGCTCCGATTGAGAGTGACGGCGACATCGGTGAAGCGAACCCCCACCGGTGCCTGAGGCTTGTGCACGGTCACCGAGACCCGGACGACTGGCTCTTCCTCCAGGCACCGCTCGGCCACCCGATGGGCCAGTGTCTCGATCAAATTGACCGGATCACCTTCGAGGATCGCGACGGCATCAGCCGCGATCACCGAGTAGTCGATGGTCGCTCCCACGTGATCATCGGCGGTCAGCGCGGCTACTCCCAGATGGACGTCCACGACGAAATGATGCGGCTCGGCCCGCTCGAACTCAAAAACTCCGTGCCGCCCCAAACCTGTCAGGCCGATCAACCGGATCCAATCGAGGCTGGTGTCAGAGTGGTTGTGCACGATGAGTCCTTTGTCGAGTCGCAGACAGCTTATCGGAGCGTTTCATTGCCCACCGGCCGCGAGACGCGCCATCACGCGAACGGCGTCAGCATGAGGCTGCGCGGTGTGCGCACGGACCGCCCAGACTCGCCGTTGAGCACAGTGACAGGTCACAGCGAGGCTGGCGTCGTCCCGGGTGGCAGGCTCCCGCCGGTTCAGCAATTCACCGAGAAAGGCCTTACGGGAGGCGCCCACCAGGATCCGTGGTCCCAACTCCATCAGGTGTGGCAGGGCTGCCAGCAGTTGCCAGTTGTGCTCGGCACGCTTGGCGAAACCCAATCCCGGATCGAGGATCAGCCGGTCGAGCTGCACACCAGCAGCCAGCGCCGCATCTCGGCGTCTGGACAGCTCGGCGAAGACGTCAGCCACCACATTCGAGTAGCTCGCCTGCTGCTGCATGGTGCGCGCGTGGCCACGCCAGTGCATCGCCACGTAGTCCACTTCGTGTCGAGCTATCAGCGGCAGCATGGCAGCATCGGCCAACCCACCCGAGACGTCGTTCACGAGCTGGGCACCGACGCGGATGCACGCCTCGGCCACCTGGGCGCGCATCGTGTCCACCGAAACAACTGCCCCTCGTTCGGAAAGCTCTCGCACCACCGGGACGACTCGCTCGATCTCTGTGACGGGATCCACCCGCACCGCCCCGGGTCTGGTCGACTCGCCACCGACATCGAGGATGTCGGCGCCCTGCTGCAGCAGCTCGAGTCCATGCTGCACCGCCGCAACCGGATCCAACCAATGCCCGCCGTCGCTGAACGAATCGGGGGTGACGTTGATGACGCTCATCACCAGGGTGCGATCGTGGTCCGCGCCACCCATGATCACCTCCCCAGTATCAGGCTCATCGCCTCGGCTCGGGTCGGCCCGCTCCGCAACAGCCCCCGCACTGCCGACGTGACGGTTCGGGCGCCGGGTTTGCGGACGCCACGCATCGTCATGCAGAGGTGTTCACAGTCCACGACCACGATCACTCCCCGCGCATCGAGGTGCTCGGTCAGCGCGTCCGCCACCTGCGTGGTCAGCCGCTCCTGCACCTGCGGTCGCCGGGAGTACAGATCGACCAACCGGGCAATCTTGCTCAACCCAGCGACCCGTCCGTCCTTGGCGGGGATGTAGCCGACGTGGGCGACGCCCGTGAACGGCAGCAGGTGGTGCTCACACATGCTCCACACCTCGATGTCACGCACCAGTACCATCTCGTCGTGGCAGATGTCGAAACTCTTTTGGAGCAGCTCAGCCGGATCCTGTCCGGTTCCGGCGAAGATCTCGGCGTACGCCTTGGCGACACGATCCGGTGTTTCCGCCAGACCGTCCCGGCCCGGGTCCTCCCCGATACCGATCAGGATTTCTCGTACCGCGGCCGCAAGCCGAGGTAGGTCCACGCTCCTCTGGTCATCACCCATGTGCGTCACCGATTGACGTCCGGACCTTGCGGCCCGTGCTCGTTCGGCCCTTGCTCCCCACCGGTGCCCGGCGGCGCCCAGTGGTCCGGCGCAGCGGCCCACGGATCACGAGCCGGCTCGGGCATCGGGGTGGGTCCGGTCTGCCCCGGGGGCAGCTGGACGCCTCCCGCTGGTCGCACGACCTCGGGTTCGGGTTCAGGCAAGGGCGGCGGGGTCACGGGCGGCACATCGGAGGGCACCCGATCGTCACTCCCGGTCCACGGACCACGGACCTCACGCCGCTTCAATGCTGTGAAGACCGCGGCGACCTCGGCCTTGTCGAGGGTTTCGTTCTCGAACAGCTGTCGGACCAGTTCATCGAGCACCTCGCGATTCTCGGCGAGCGCGTCGAACGCCTCCTGGTGGGCGGCGTGGATCAGGACACTGACCTCCTCATCAATGGCAGCGGCGTAGTGCTCGGAGTAGTCCCTGGAGGATTGGTTCCCCATTCCCATGAAGGGCTCTGCGTCTCCGCGGCCCAGCTGGATGGCACCGATGCGTTCGGTCATTCCGTACTGTGTCACCATCGCGCGGGCCAGCTTGGTCGCCTTTTCGATGTCGTTGGAGGCACCGGTGGTGGGGTCGTGGAAGATCAGTTCCTCGGCGGCCCGCCCACCCATCATGTACGCCATCTGGTCCAGCAACTCACCTCTGGTCGAGGAGTACTTGTCCTGGTCGGGCATCACCATCGTGTAGCCGAGGGCCTTGCCGCGAGGCAGGATGGTCACTTTCTGGACCGGGTCGGTGCCGGGCATGGCCGCGGCCACCAGCGCGTGTCCGCCTTCGTGGTACGCGGTGATCAACCGTTCCTTCTCGTTCATCAACCTCGACTTCTTCTGCGGACCGGCAATCACGCGGTCGATGGCCTCGTCCAGTTCGCTATTGCCGACCAGCGGCAGGTTCAACCGGGCCGTCAGCAGGGCGGCCTCGTTGAGCACATTGGCCAGGTCGGCGCCGGTGAAACCCGGGGTGCGTCGGGCCACGGAGGACAGGTCGACGTTCGCGGCCATCGGCTTGCCCTCGGAGTGCACTTTGAGGATCTGCTCGCGGCCCTTCAGGTCAGGCGCCTCCACCGAAATCTGGCGGTCGAAGCGACCCGGACGCAGCAGCGCGGGGTCCAGCACGTCGGGCCGGTTGGTGGCAGCGATCAGGATGACACCGCCGTGCATGTCGAAGCCGTCCATCTCAACCAGCAACTGGTTCAGGGTCTGCTCACGCTCGTCGTGGCCGCCACCCATGCCGGCGCCACGGTGCCGCCCCACGGCGTCGATCTCGTCGATGAAGACGATGGCGGGCGAGGCCTGCTTGGCCTGCTCGAACAGGTCCCGGACACGGCTGGCACCGACACCGACGAACATCTCGACGAAATCCGAACCAGAAATCGAGAAGAAGGGCACCCCTGCTTCCCCGGCCACCGCCCGGGCGAGCAGGGTTTTGCCTGTGCCGGGTGGCCCGTACAGCAGAACACCCTTGGGAATCTTGGCACCCACCCGTCGGAACTTGGCCGGATCGGAGAGGAACTCGCGGATCTCGGTCATCTCCTCGATGGCTTCCTGAACACCGGCGACATCAGCAAAGGTGGTCTGCGGGGTGTCCTTGCTGACCAGCTTCGCCTTCGACTTGCCGAAGCCCATCACTCCGCCACCGCCGCGGGACTGGATCATGTTGATCACGATGAAGAAACCGACCGCCAACAGCAGGAACGGTATCGCGGTGTACAGCAGTGAGCTGAGCACGCCCGGCTTCGGGTTCTCGGCCTTCCAACTCACCAACGTCTTGTCGGCCACACGGCGGTTCAACTGCTCCACCAGCTGGTCGTCCTGGTTACCCACCCAGGTCGCCTGGTAGCGGGTGTTGGCCGTATCGGCCATCTGGACCTGGATCACCTGGTCACCGTCGATCATGACGACGTCCGTGATCTTCTCCGAGCCGCTCAGGATGGACACGATCTGTGATGTGGGGACGTCCTTGTATCCGGTGGCCCGCCCGGCGATGTTCATCACCGCGAAGAGAACCACTACCGACAAAAGGATCCACACGAGTGGGCCGCGGAGGGCCTTCTTGAGGTTGTTCATTGCCTACCTTGCGCATCGACGGAGCATGCCGAGACTACCAGCGCGCCAGAATCGCCCCTGCACCGCCCGAAGGGGCTGCTCCAACCGCAGGCGGCAAGCAGACGCGGATCAGCTGTAGACGTGCGCAGACAGAGCGCCGACGTCGGTCAAGTTGCGGTACTGGCCTGCGTAGTCCAGCCCGTAGCCGACGACGAACTCATTGGGGATGTCGAAGCCGATGTACCTGACATCGACAGCGGTGGTGGCAGCGTCAGGCTTGCGGAACATCGTCATCACCTCGATGCTTACCGGTCCCCGGCTGCGCAGGTTCTGCACCAGGTAGCTCAGGGTGAGGCCGGTGTCGACGATGTCCTCGACGATCAACACGTCGCGGCCGGAGATGTCAGTGGTGAGGTCCTTGAGGATGCGCACCACACCGGAAGACTTGGTTCCCGATCCGTAGGACGAGATCGCCATCCAGTCCATGGTGCAGTGGCTCTTCATCGCCCGGGACAGATCCGCCATCACCATGATCGCGCCGTTCAGCACCCCGACCAGCAGGACCTCGCGTCCCTGGTAGTCACGGTCGATTTCGGTAGCCACCTCCGCGAGTCGCGCCGCCACCTGCTCCTTGGTATAGAGCACATGGTCGAGGTCGTCGGCAACGTCAGAAGCATCCACGCCGTCAGCCTACCCAAGCTCGGGCGGCTGCGCCGAACCGCTGACCAACAGCCGGTCCTGCACGCGACGCACCGACAGGCCGGCGCCCAGATCGATGCCTTTCTGGCCGTGCCAGTCTTCGACGAGCTGCAGCACCCGGTGGACAAGCTGCCACCGCACTTCCGGTGCTCCCTGCCGCACCGCCCACTGACGAATCACCCGGGCCCGCAGGGCGGGTGGCAGCGTGGCCAATTGCACGGCGTCCAGTTCCCGTCCGTCGTCGCGCTCCGTCCGGGCCCGTGCCGCGTCCGCAAGCTCGTCCAGCAGGTCAGCGTCATCCCGCGCGATCAGTGCAGTGCGAGCCAAGGCTTCAATCACGCCCGGGCCGAGTACCTCGCGGAGTTCCGGCAGGAGCTCGTACCGCACCCGCACCCGCAGGAACCTGTCGTCCTGGTTGTGCGGATCCTGCCATGTCTCCAGTTGCCACTCCTGGCAGGCTCGGCGGGTCGTCTCGGCGGAGATTGCCAACAGTGGGCGAACCAGTTGTCCGCGACGGGCAGCCATGCCAGCCAACGACCGGGTTCCTGACCCACGAGCCAGTCCGAGCAGCACCGTTTCGGCCTGATCGTCCATGGTGTGACCGAGGAAGATGTCACACCCCTGAGATGCATCCCGCAGAGCCCGGTAGCGGCTGGAGCGGGCGGCAGCCTCGATTCCGGCTGGCGAATCCGGATCGACTTCGACCCTGGTGGATGATGCAGCCAACCCCAGTTCTTCCAGCCGCTGCACGACTCTGCTGGCGACCTGATCAGAACCGGTCTGCAGTCCGTGATCGACGACCAGCGCCGTCGCCGATTGCGCCGCGTCGGAACCCGGATGCTCCCGGGTGCGCAGGTGAGCCACGGCCGCGGCGAGCGCCATCGAATCCGGACCACCGGAACAGGCCACCAGAACAGGCCCTGGCGCCAGCCTCGCCCGCACCGCCTGGACCACCGACAGCGAGGCTGGTCCCAGTTCCCGCAACGCCATGGTCAGCCCTGCACTCTCTGCAACCAGAGCTGCGGCTCGTTGATCTCCACCGCAGTGGGCAGCTTTTCCGGAGCAGCGAACACGACGTTGAGACCCGCGATCCCGACGTCTCGGATGACCGCCTCGCAGAAGTCGCGCCCCGTCCGGTATTGGGCCAGTTTGGCTTCCAGACCGAACAGTTGCCTGAACAGTCGATGGCGCCCACCTGCTCGTCGGCGGGCGTCAAAACTGCGGCGCAGCACCGCAAGGCTGCCGATCTCTCGCCCGGCCCGGTCCATCATCGCCTCGGCGTGACCTTCGAGGAGAGCCATCACGGCGCTCAATTCGTTGAAATCGGCACGTGCCTCCGGGGCGATCACCAACTCGGAGAAATCGACCGGGGTGTCGGAGTCCCGGGTGATGACGCGACGCATTGCGGCCAGCACCCCACCACCGGCGGTTGCCTCGATGCTCATCACGTCGACCAGTCGCGCTGCCAGGTGCTCTGCCAGCCAGGGTGCCGAGTCGAACTGCAGCCGATGGGTCTGCTCGTGCAGGCAGACCCACAGCCGGAAGTCGGCTGGGCTCACCTGCAGGCTGCGCTCGACCAAGGCGATGTTGGGAGCGACCAGACACAGCCGCGGTTCCTCGGCGAAGGGGTCGAATTGTCCCAGGACACGGGTGCTGAGGAAAGCCAACATCGGCGCCATCTGCAGGGCCAGCGCCCGTCCTTGTACCCGTTCCCGGAGCGATGGGGAACTGGGTTGCAGGCTTGCCAGCAGCCTTTCTCCGGTGCGGCAGACGGCGTGCGTGAAGCTGAGCCGGTCGATGACCAGATCAGTTGTGGCCGTAGTGCTCTGCAATTCGGCTGCCTCGCTGACCATTGGCAGGGCGCGCTCAGCTGTGGCGCGAAGATCCAGCACCATCGCCTTGCGTTCGGCAGCGTCCAGCAGTTCACCCGCAGGCGCCATTCTGCCGGCGGTCCGCGCAGCGAGCATCCAGTCGATGTGGGGCAACACCGCCTCGTTGCTCATCTGCATCCACACGCCGTGACGGTGCTGGCCATCGTGTCCAACCAGTTCCGGGCGCCCCATTCCTGGCTGGGGTTGTTCACCATGAACGCGAACCCGACCAGCTCACCGTCGCGAGTACGGGTGTAACCGGCAAGGGTGGAGACCTTGCTCAAGGTGCCGGTCTTCGCTCGGACCCAGCCCTTGCCCGGGGCTGCGGCATCCACGTAGAAGCGGCCGATGAGGGTTCCGGTCGATCCCGCGACCGGCAGTCCCAGCAGCAGTGAGTGCAGCTGCGGTTGCGCCGCCGCCAACTCAGTCACTTGGCTCAGGGTGGCCGCCGTCGTTCGGTTCGTCCGCGCCAGGCCGGATCCGTCAACGAATCGGTTGCCCGCCAGGTTGAGCCCGAGTGCCGTCAATCGTTGCGACAGCACAGTGATGCCGTCCTTGATGCTGCCGGGTTTACCCACGGCGACGGCAATCTGTCGCAGCAACACCTCAGCAGCTGAGTTGTCGGACCGTTCAAGGACCTGCTGCACGATCGTTCGCACCGGCAGCGACGCAACTGACGCCAATTCCTCTGCTCCTTCCGGTGCCGTCGCGGCTGTCGCAGAGATCTTCACGGTGAAACCCTGTGCGGTGAGTTGCTTCCCGAAGAGCGCCGTCGCCTGCGCTGCTGGCTGCGTGCTTCGCGGGGACGTCGGGGTTGCTCGCCCCTGATCCACCCACAGGGCGCTTGTCCTGGTGACCTGATCTGCGTAGGCGGCTGGCCAGGCCGGATTCCAGGCAGGTCCGCTGAACAAGCTGGCGTCGTGGGCGAGTGTCACCGAAGTGATCTCTTCGGCCTTCAGCTTGGCTGCCACCTGCTTCGCCAGCTCGGCAGTGCTGCCAGAGTTCGGGTACGAGGTGGCTGTTGTTGCCCGCAGGTAGGGATCGCCGCCGCCCACCAGCGTCAGTTGACCAGCGGCCGAACTCACAACCCGCGTCTCGAAGGTGACGTCCGGCCCGATCACGTCAAGCGCCACCACGCTGGTCAGCAGCTTCATCGTCGACGCGGGAATCATCGGGGCCGCGGCTCGGCTCGCCCAGAGGGTGTTGCCGGTGGTGAGGTCCACGACCTGCCCGGAGGTGACGCCCAGGCCCTTCCCCTGCACCGCGGCGAGCCGCTTCGCCAGGGTCGCCCGCTGCAGGTCTGCCACCGGCGTCGGCACGGACGCTGCTTCCACCACGCCGGCACCGAGCAATCGGGCGTCATCGGGTGGCGCGGCACCTGGTGTGGGGGTCTCAGCGAACAGTGTCGGGCTGACAGTTGGCTGACCCCCATCGACCCAGACTCCGGCGGCTTCGAGCAGCGGACGATGGAACGCCGAGACGCCGATGATCAGGCCAGCAACCAGCGCCGCGAGAATCGCAAACTTGACCGGCTCTGCGGAAGACCGTCGAGCTGCGCTACGGGTCAACGCTGTCCTCCGATTGTCGGTACCCTGTTTGTGTCAGGCACCGTCAATCATAGGAGAGTCTTTCGTGAGCGAAGATTTCCATCCGATCACGACCAAGATGCCCGTGGCTGGCGAGCGTTTCGACGTGACCATCGAGATTCCTCGGGGAACCAAGAACAAGTACGAGATGGATCACAACACCGGACGGATCCGGCTGGACCGCACACTGTTCACGTCCACCCAGTACCCCTACGACTACGGCTTCGTCGAGGGCACCCTCGGTGAGGATGGCGACCCTCTGGACGCCATGGTGATCAGCCCCGAGCCGACCTTTCCAGGCTGCCTGATCGAGTGCCGCGCGATCGCGATGTTCAGGATGACCGACGAGATGGGCGGCGACGACAAGGTGCTGTGCGTACCGACCGCCGACCATCGTCGAAACTTCCTGCGCGACCTCGCCGATGTGCCGGACTACATGCTGATGGAGATAGAGCACTTCTTCACCGTCTACAAGGACCTCGAGCCCGGCAAGAGCGTCGAGGGCGCAACGTGGGTGGGTCGCAAAGACGCCGAGAGGGAACTCGAAGCCTCCACCAATCGCGCCAAAGGCACCCCCTTCGAGCACCACCACGTCAACCTGGCCTGAGCACATCCTCGGCCCGGCTCGGCCCTGCTAGGCGGGCTCGGGGGGACATTTTCCCGTTTCCTCGGTGAAACGCAGCCCCAGACCACCGACCCGACGACGTTTTCCCGTTTCCTCGGTGAAACGAACACACAAAGCCCTCGTGATCGGTCATTTGACCGAGAAAACGGGAAAATGTTCCGCCCAGCCCAGCCCAGACCCAGCCAGGCCCAGCCCAGGCCCAGCCCAGGCCCAGCCCAGGCCCGGCAGAGCCTAGCCGTCGCCCACCCAGACGGGCCGCGCCGCCCGGCAGCGCCGCTGCGCCGGCGGGTTCAGCCGATCCAGTAGCCGAGCGCTGCGGCAAGCACG
>JAGXHS010000069.1 GCA_024636075.1 Propionibacteriaceae bacterium | reverse complement strand
CGGCCTCGACCCTGGCGCCATCGAGAATCCCTTCGGCTTCCCGGCTGGCTTGGTGCTTGACAGCTTCCGCGTGCCGCTGTGCCCCAGCCAACAGCGATGCCGCCTCCTCGCGGGTCTCGTTCAGGGTGACTGTGATCTGGGCATCGAGGTCTTCGCGCAACTGGCGCAGATTGCCCAGCGCAGCGACGCGGATGTCGTCAGCCTCGGATTGGGCGTTGGCCCGCAGATCCGCCGCGACCCGGCGCCCCTCTTCCTTGATCCGCTCCGCCTCCAGCCCGGACTTGGTGACGATGTCCTTCGCCTGCGCCTCCGAGGCCCGGAGGATGCCCTGCGCGTGAGCTCCCAGTCGACTGAAGTCGGATGTACCCATGGCGCGCTGCACCGTGGCCAGTTCCCGCCGCAGGTGTCGGCTGAGCTGCAGCAGAGTGCTGACCTGCTTCTCGATCGAGCGCACGTAGTCGTCCACCGCCGACTTGTCGTAACCCATGAAGGCGTGCGAGAAGCCCCCGGCGGCGGAGGCGCTGTCGTCGAAGAGGTTCAAACCGGTTTCCTCGGCGAACTCGTCACTGAGGTAGCCGTACTCCTCAGAGCTGTCGTCCATGGTCTGGGGCAAGTTGGTCACAGCAGTTCCTCCCGTGCGTCACTCTGCAGATTAGCAACGCCGACCGATGCCGAGCGAGCGGCACTCCGTGCTGGAACACCGCCCGCTCGCAGGTCGATATCTTGGTTGCTGCTCAGTGTTCGCCGGTACCCGGTTCGGTGAGTTCCAGCAGGATGCCGCCGGAGTCCTTCGGGTGTACGAAGTTGATCCGGGCGCCGCCGGTGCCGGTCTTGGGCTCGGGGTACAGCAGCCGCACACCACGCTCGCGGAGGGTGGCGCAGACGGCGTCGATGTCGGCGACGCGGTAGCACAGCTGCTGCATCCCCGGCCCGTTCTTCGCGAGGAACTTGCCGATCGACGAATTCTCCGACAAGGGGGCGAGCAACTGGATCTGGGCGCTCTCCGGCAGCTGCGCGCCGGTGCCCATCATCGCCTCGGCGACGCCTTGTTCGTCGTTCATCTCGCGGTGCAACTCGCGCCAGCCGAAGACCTCGGTGTGAAATTTGATAGCCTCGTCCAGGTCAGGAACCGCGAGACCAACGTGATCGATGCAGATGAAGAGATCTGTGTTATCCATGTCTCCATCGTCCCACAGCACGTCGCAGCAGAGGGCGGCGGCGCCTGATCCGGAGCCGGTTCTGCCAGGCGCCACCGCTCTGGCAAACCCTGCCGTACGGGTTGAGGGTTCGTGCGCGCCTGTCGCGAATTGCCGACTCCCTCGGGCAGCATGTTTAATGGCGCGTTGAGCGGGGGCGTGCCGCCTTCCCCAAAGGATCGCAGGATCCACCACCGCAAGGAGAGGGACATGTTGAGCTTGATCAAGAAGATCGTGTGGCTGTTGGTCGCCGCCTTTGCACTGTTCTACCTGTTCACCAGGCCCGAGGACGCCGCTGCCGCGGTCAAGACATTCTTCGGCGCCTTCGAAGCAATCGGCCGCTTCTTCTCCTCGCTGGTCAGCTGACCGCACCGGCGATCGCTGGACGACCGATGGCATTCTGGAGTCGTTTCATCCACCCCGACGTCGATCGACACCTGTTGAGCGACGAGGGCGAGTACATCATCGACGAGGTCTGCAAACACTGGGTGACGGTGGCACGTCCCGTTGCAGCCTTGCTGTTCTGCTTCCCGCTCTTCGCGTCGATCCCACTGTGGAACGAGGCCTATTTCGTGCCGATTCTGCTGGGCCTGGTCATCATCGTCTGGTCGACGATCCGCATCCACATCCAGTACATGGACCGCTTCGTGATCACCAACCAGCGGGTGTTCCGGGTGCATGGGGTGCTCAGTCAGAACCTCGCCACGATGCCGATGACCAGAATTCTTGACATCAGCGTGAAGCAGCCCTTCATTGGTCGGCTGATGGGCTACGGGCACTTCGTCTTCGAATCAGCCGCCCAGGACCAAGGACTTCGCGACATCACCTATGTGGGAGATCCGGAGCGCCGCGACCTGATCATCCAGCGGGTGATCCAACGTGCCGGTCTGCGGGCCAACGTCCAGCCACGCGCTGACGATGCCAACGAATACGACGGTGTGTGAGAGGTCACCGCACACCGTCGTATCTCGACTGGACCGGCACTCAGCCCAGGGCGGCGTTGACCACCTCGCGGGCTTCGGACTGCACCTGCTTCAAGTGGTCCTCGCTCTTCAACGACTCTGCATAGATCTTGTACTTGTCCTCGGTGCCCGAGGGACGAGCCGCGAACCAGGCGTTCTCGGTGACGACCTTCACCCCACCGATCGCCGCGCCGTTGCCTGGTGCCTCGGTGAGGATGTTGAGGACCTTCTCACCGGCCACCTGGTCGGCCTTGACATCGGCCGATGACAGTTTGGCCAAGGTGGCCTTCTGCTCCCGGCTGGCATCGGAATCGACCCGGGCGTAGTAGGACTTGCCGAAGCGGTCCTCCAACTCGGCGTAGTGCTCGCTGGGCGACTTGCCGGTGACCGCAATGATCTCGCTGGCCAGCAGCGCCAGCAGGATGCCGTCCTTGTCTGTGGTCCAGGTCGAGCCGTCGAGCGCCAGGAAGGACGCCCCCGCGGATTCCTCGCCACCGAAGCCCAGATCACCAGAGATCAGCCCGGGCACGAACCACTTGAACCCGACGGGCACCTCCACCAGGCGGCGTCCCAGATCGGCGGCCACCTTGTCGATCAGTGAACTGGAGACCAGCGTCTTTCCGATTCCGGCGGCCTTGGACCAGCCGTCGCGATGGGCGAAGAGGTACTGGATCGCCACTGCCAGGTAGGCGTTGGGGTTCATCAAGCCGCCGTCCGGAGTGACGATGCCATGGCGATCGGAGTCGGCATCGTTGCCGGTGGATACCGCATAGGCATCGCGGTTGTTGATCAGCGATGCCATCGCATTGGGCGACGAACAGTCCATCCGGATCTTGCCATCGGTGTCCAGCGTCATGAACCGCCACGTCGGATCGACCTTGGGATTGATCACAGTGAGGTCGATGCCGAGATTCTCCGAGATGTACTCCCAGTACTGGACCGCTGCGCCACCCATCGGATCTGCCCCGATGTGTACGCCGGCTGAGGCGATGGCGTCGATGTTCAGGGCATTGACCAAGTCGTCACAGTAGGCGCTGCGGTAGTCGAAGCGGTGAACCTCGGACGAGGCGCGTTCGTAGGGGGTGCGCGCGATCTGGGAGGGATCGCGCAGCAGTTCGTTGGCGCGGCTCGCGATCCACTTGGTGGCATCAGAGTCCGCCGGACCACCGTTCGGTGGGTTGTACTTGAAACCACCGTCGCGTGGTGGGTTGTGCGACGGGGTGACGACGATGCCATCGGCGTCACCGCCGGAGTTGTCACGGTTGTGCACGATGATGGCCCGTGACACCGCGGGGGTCGGGGTGTACTCGTCGTCACGCTCAGCGCGGACCGAGACACCCTGAGCGGTCAACACCTCGATCGCGGTCCGCCAGGCCGGTTCCGACAGCGCGTGGGTGTCTTTGCCGATGTACAGCGGGCCGGTCGTGCCCTGGTCGCGGCGGTACTCCACGATGGCTTGGGTGGTGCACGCGATGTGGGCGTCGTTGAATGCGGTGTCGAGACTCGATCCACGATGCCCGGACGTGCCGAAAGCCACCTGCTGATCGGGATTCTCCGGGTCGGGGACCAGGTCGTGATATGCCGCCACGACGTCGTCGACATTGATGAGGTCTTGCTCCTGGGCTACTTGCCCTGCGCGTTCGTGTGCCATGGCTCCATCTTGCCGAATCTGGCTAGACGCTGCGTGGATCCGACTGTTTTGGCAGCTTCGCCAAGACTTGGAACAATGGGAGCATGACTTCTGCGAGTTTCAATCGTCCCGGTGCCATCGACCTGTCCGGATTGGGCTCCCCGGCGGCCGCCGCCGGGGCAGCCGGTGGCGCCAGCTACGTGATCGATGTCGACGAGGCCGGTCTGGATGCCGTGGTGCAGCAATCGGCCAAACACCTGGTCATCATGGAGCTGCATTCGCCCCGTGCACATGGTGCGGCAGAACTGAGCGAGAACCTTCGTCAGCTGAGCAGTGAGGCCGCCGGGAAGTGGCTGCTTGCGCGGGTGAACGTCGATGCCGAACAGCGGGTCGCGCAAGCCTTCGGCGTGCAGGCCGTACCCACGGTGCTGGCAGTCATTGGCGGCCAGCTGGCGCCGCTGTTCCAGGGCACCCTCAGCAAGCAGGAGATCTCCCAGTACATCGCCCAGGCACAACAGCTCGCCGTCTCCAACGGCATCGTCGGCGGCGTGCAGCCGACCGGTTCGGCCCCGCCAGCGCAGCAGGCTGCACAGGGGGATTCCGCCGACCCCCGCTTCGCCGCCGCCGACGACGCGCTGGCGAAGGGCGACTTCAAGGCGGCCGTCGCGGAGTTCGACAAGATCCTCACGGCAACACCCAACGACTCCGAAGCCGTCGCCGGACGTGCCCAGGCCTCGCTGCTGGTCCGGTCGATGAGCTTCAACCCCGCCAAGATCGTCGAGCGGGCGAAGGACGCCGACGACGTGGACGCCCAACTGGATGCTGCGGACCTGGAGATCATCAACGGCGACGCGAGCGGTGGGTTCGACCGTCTGATCAGCGTGCTGCGTGACACGTCTGGAGATGACCGGGAACGTGTCCGGGTGCGGTTGCTTGAGCTGTTCGAGACCGTGGGAGCCAGTGATCCCGCCGTGCTCAAAGCCCGCCGCAACCTCTCCACCGCACTCTTCTGACAGCACCGGTCGAGGGGATCCTCACTCCAGTTCGAAGCCGTCCTCGGTGAAGTGCGTGCCGCCGCCGCCGAGCACCAACTCGATCCTGCGGGCGGACAGTTCCGTCACGTGCAGTGTGACGTCGGTGGGTTCCACCCAGTGAATGGCGGTGATCTCGTCGTCCGCCGGCCGGATCGCGGCGACCTGCTCGGCTGACAGGATGCCGGCGTCGAAGATGAACTCCACCGCGTCGCTCCACCCGAGGTGGGGCGGCATCCAATCAACCAGCACGGGCTTCGTCAACGCAACCACCAACCCGGTCTCCTCGAGGACTTCACGCTCGGCACCGATCCGCGGTGACTCACCCGGTTCGACGATTCCGCCCGGTAGTTCCCAATCGCTCTTGTAGCGGGTCTGCATGAGCAGCAGGCGGGAGGCCTCGTCGCACATCACCACGTGACCGATGGTGCGTTTTGTAGGCAGCACCGTGTCCATCACCGCAGAGAACCCACCGTCGGCGTGCTGCGGGTCGTTGGCCAGCCGCGAGTAGATCCAGACGTCCACCCAGTCACCGTTCTCGACCGGCATCGCTGAGCGTCGACGGCCCTCGCAGCGGAAGCTGCTGCGGTGCAGCGCACGGCGAGCCATGCTGTCGAAAGCCGGAACGGACACCTCGAGGCGCCGGATTCCCTGCACATTCAGGGAATCCTCCGCGGCCTTCTGGACAGCATTGGCCAACGTCGGAAGGTCAGTGGCTCCTGACCATTCCAACGTTGCAGAGTCACCGCTGCGTCGCACCTGGATGGTGAACTCCGCAGCCATCAGTCACGACAGGCCGGTGTCGGAGGCAGTCGACGAGCTGGCTTGACGGTCGTACTTCAACCACACTGCCGACATTGGTGGCAGGCACACCGTGGCACCAGCGCCGACACCACCTGCGGCTGCTCCTTCGCGGGCCGTCACCTCACCGTAGTTGCCGTAGGCGCCGGTGCCGTCGTAGGTCGTTGAGTCGGTGTTCAGGATCTCCTTCCAAATTCCGGCATGCGGCAGTGAGATGCCGTAGTGGGTGTGTGCCTGAGGGGCAAAGTTCACCATGCAGGCGACCTCGTTGCCCTGGGAGTCCTTGCGCAACCAGCCGAAGACGTTGCCGCCGGCATCATCTGAAGCGATCCAGGAGAATCCGGCTGGGTCGTTGTCCAGCTCGAACAGTGCCGGCTCGTTCACGTAGATGTGATTCATGTCGTGGATCAGTTGCTTGACCCCGTTGTGTCCCCACATGTCAGAGGCCCACCAATCCAGACCCTTGCTCTCCGAGAACTCGCTGCGCTGGCCGAACTCCTGGCCCATGAACAGCAGCATCTTGCCGGGGAAAGCCCACATGAACGCGTAGAACGCGCGCAGCGTGGAGAACTTGCGCCAGTCGTCCTGTGGCACCTTGTTCAGCATCGACCCCTTGCCATGCACGACCTCGTCGTGACTGATCGGCAGCAGGAAGTTCTCCGAGAATGCGTAGACCATCGCGAAGGTCATCATGTGATGGCTGTATTGGCGATAGACCGGATCCTTGCCCAGGTAGACCAGCGAGTCGTTCATCCAACCCATGTTCCACTTGAATCCGAATCCCAGCCCACCGTTGTGCACCGGACGGGTGACACCGGGGAAGCTGGTGGACTCCTCGGCGATCATCAGCACACCCGGCTCGCGCTCGTAGAGGTGGGAGTTCAGATAGCGGAGGAAGTCGATGGCCTCCAGATTCTCCCGGCCGCCGTACTGGTTGGGCACCCATTCGTCCGCTTCGCGGGAGTAGTCCAGGTAGAGCATCGATGCCACCGCATCGACCCGCAGACCGTCGATGTGGAACTGGTTGATCCAGTACAGGGCATTGCTGATCAGGAAGCTCTTCACCTCGCTGCGGCCGAAGTTGAAGACGTAGGTCCCCCATTCCTCATGTTCCCCCTGACGCGGGTCGGCGTGCTCGTAGAGCGCAGTTCCGTCGAAGCGTCCCAGCGCCCACTCGTCCTTCGGGAAGTGGGCCGGAACCCAGTCGAGGAGCACTCCGATGCCGGCCTGGTGCAGCTTCTCGACGAGATGACGGAATTCGTCGGGGCGGCCGAACCGGCTGGTGGGAGCGAAGTAGCCGGTGACCTGGTAGCCCCACGACGGCTCGTACGGGTGCTCGGCCACGGGCATCATCTCGACATGGGTGTAGCCCTGCCACTTGACGTACTCCACCAATTCGTCGGCCAGCTCCAGGTAGGTGAGGCCGAGGCGCCACGAGCCGAGGTGCACCTCGTACACGCTCATCGGCTCCTTGTGCGCCTGGGAGGAGCGTCGCTTCTCCATCCAGTCGTCGTCATCCCAGATGTATTGGGATTCGTAGACGATGGACCCGGTGCTCGGGGCCGCCTCGCAGAAGCGCGCCATCGGGTCGGCCTTCTCCCGCCACACCCCGTCCGGTCCCTGGATCTTGAACTTGTACACCACACCGGTTTCCAGACCTTCGACGAACAGCCCCCAGACACCCGAGCCGGGGATCTGGTGCATCGCGTCGCCGGTCCACCAGTTGAAGTCGCCGATCACCTCCACTGCCTGGGCATTGGGCGCCCAGACGGTGAAGCGCACCCCGGTGATGTCGCCGCGCTCGTCGTCCGGGATGGTGACCAGATGGGACCCCAGCCGCCGCCAGCATTCGGTGTCGCCGCCGTCGTGGAAGCCTTGCAGATCCCAACCCGTGACTCCTCCGGCCAAATCGTGCGCCATCTCAAATCTCCCTCTGTTGTGTGTAATGCTCGATTGTTGACATCGGAATGGACACCCAGTCCGGGCGGTTGCGTGTTTCGTAGACCACCTCGTAGACGGCCTTGTCCGCCTCGTAGGCTCGCAGCAAGCCTTCCGGGTTGGCCCCGGAAGCCTTCTGGTAACTGCTCACAAAACTCTCCCGCGCGCGCCGGTACCACTGCCGCGCGGACTCACCGCCGGGTTCGCCGGCGCCGGCGGTGGCATAGCTGAACGAACGCAGCATGCCTGCCACGTCGCGCCAAGTGGAGTCGGGGAGTTGGCGTTCCTCCAAGGACTTCATCGGCTCCCCCTCGAAGTCGATGATCCGCCAACCTTCTGGGGTGCCCAGAGTTTGTCCGAGGTGGAAGTCGCCGTGGATCCGCTGGGCGTCGAGCATGACGCCACGCAACTCGTCGAAGATCTGCCGCAACCCGTCGCGGTGTGGTGCCAGTTCCGGTGCGACGGCGACCGCTCGATCCACTCTGTCGTTCATCACGTCCGCGACCGCGTCGCCGCGGATGGTGGAGGTTCGCAAGGTGTCGGCCAGTGCGCGGTGGATCTGGGCCAGGCAGCGGCCAAGTTCCGCCGCATCGTTGCTGAAGTCCTCGCCCGCGGCGCAGGATGCGACGGCCAGATCCCAGCCATCGGTGGCCTGCTTGAGCTGTTCGATCATCATGATCAGATCCGAACTGACCACCTCACCGGAATCGAGTCGGAAGTGTCCGCTGACCCAGCCGTGCAGCTCCGCCACAGCATCGACACCAGCCCGGTTCAGGGCGTCGTGCACCTGGATGTCCAGGTTGTGACCGATCTCCAGCTTGCGAAACACCTTCATCAGCGAGACGTCGCCGAGAAACACATTGGTGTTCGACTGCTCACCACGGAAGACCCGCGGGGCCAGATCACCGCGCAACGCACCGCCGTTGGAGATGTTGGCATACCAAGAGGATTCGCCAGTGCCGGTGTCAAGGATCGCCCCCAGCACCTGCTTCATCGCCTCCGGGTCCCGGGTGGCGTCGTGGACGTACGGCAGGGAACCTTCCCCGGTGTTGCCGATCAGGGTGTCCTGCTGTGGGGTGGCTCGGTGGGCGAGCACCAGCTGGTAGTGCTCGACGTCACCGTCCGGGTAGCTCACCGTGCAGATTTCGGAGCGCACCGCCAGCTCGCCGTCACCGGGGCCGGGCCCGTACCAATCCAGCGGTTGGACCCTGGTCAGCTTACCGCCACGCCCCTTGCCGGAGAACCAGCGAGCTGAGTTGATGTGGTCCAGGTGCAGGTTGTTCATTGGGAGAGTCGTACTCACGTGGTAGAGACGGTGAACACGTGGGCGGGATTGGCCGTCGTCAACCGGACAAAGTTCCGCTGACCCCAGGTGAACGTTCCGCCGTTGAGCAGGTCCTCGACCTTCAGCAGTGCGTTGTCTGAGATACCGAGGGCTTCCATGTCGAGGTAGACCTCGCCCTCGACGGCGTCGGAGGGGCTCAGGCTGCACACCACCAGAGCGTGCGAATCACCGGCGGTCTTGGAATAGGCGATCAGCTCGGGGTGGTTGGTCTCGTGGAAGACGATGGTGCGCAGCTGCTGCAGGGCCGCGACTCCGTGGCGGATGTGGTTCAGCTTGCCGATCAGCATCGAGATGTTGGGCTGAGCGTTGTAGTTGCGCGGCCGGTACTCGTACTTTTCGGCGTTGAGGTATTCCTCGCCACCGGGCTTGAAGAATTCGTGCTCGCACAGCTCGAAGCCGGAATAGACCCCCCAGGTCGGTGACAGCGTCGCCGCCAGCACGGCGCGAATCGCAAACGCCGCAGGAGTTCCGGACTGGAGGAACGTGGGGTTGATGTCGGGGGTGTTGACGAAGAAGTTGGGTCGGTAGAAGCCAGCCATCTCCTGGCTGAGTTCGGTGAGGTACTCGGTGAGTTCCTGCTTCGTGTTGCGCCAGGTGAAGTAGGTGTACGACTGCTGGAAGCCCACTTTGCCCAAGGCATGCATCATTTCCGGCCTGGTGAAGGCTTCAGCCAGGAAGATCACCTCAGGATTCCTCTGGTGCACCTTCTCCAGCAGCCACGCCCAGAAGTCGAGGGGCTTGGTGTGCGGGTTGTCCACCCGGAAGAGGGTGACGCCGTGCTCGATCCACAGATTGATCAGCCGCAGCGACTCGTGATAAATGCCGTCAGGGTCGTTGTCGAAGTTGATCGGGTAGATGTCCTGGTACTTCTTCGGGGGATTCTCCGCGTAGGCAATGGTGCCGTCGATCCGCGTGGTGAACCACTCCGGGTGCTCGGTGGCCCATGGATGGTCGGGCGAGGCCTGCAGCGCAAAGTCGAGCGCGATCTCAAGACCCAATTCTCTGGCCTTGGCCACGAACCGGTCGAAGTCCTCGAAGGTGCCGAGATCGGGGTGGATGGCGTCGTGACCGCCTTCGGGGCTGCCGATCGCCCATGGGGAGCCGGGATCGTTCTCGTCCGGCTCGAGGGAGTTGTTCTTGCCCTTGCGGAATGCCATGCCGATGGGGTGGATGGGTGGCAGGTACACGATGTCGAAGCCCATCGCGGCGGCCGCTTCGAGTCGTTCGTGGGAGCTGTCGAAGGTGCCCGACACCCAGCTCCCGGTGTCGGAGTCGACGTGGGCGCCCTGGCTGCGGGGGAAGAACTCGTACCAGCTGGAGAACAGCGCTCGCGTTCGTTCGACGCGCAACGGATACTCCGGGGTGGGGGTGACGAGGTCACGTGGAACGTAGCGCTCCATCACCCGTTTCATCGAGTGGCTGTGCACGGCTTCGAGCAGTTCGAGCGCAGGACGTTCGGCGATCAACATCTCGGCCGTGTTGCGCAGCATCTTGGCGCTGGTCAGGTCACCGGCGGCGTCTGCGTCGTTCGCAGCCCGCTCCAGCACTGACCTGCCCTCCATGCAGACCAGCTCGACGTCCTGGGCGACGGGCAGTTTGGCCCCCGCATTGTGCAGCCAGGTGTGCCACGGATCCGACCAGCCCTCGACCCGGAAGCTCCACTCACCCTCGGCATCGGGTGTGACCCACCCTTCCCAGATGTCCAGACCGGCGGGCCAGACCTGATGCATGTCACTGCGCTGCTCGACGCCCGAGGGTGAGATGAGGATCACCGATCCGGCGACGGCGTCATGGCCCTCACGGAAGATGTTGGCCCGCACCTTGACGAGCTCGCTGACCACAGCCCGGGCAGGGTAGCTTCCAGCTTCAATGACGGGCCCAACCTTGGCCACCGGGAT
>JAGXHS010000068.1 GCA_024636075.1 Propionibacteriaceae bacterium | reverse complement strand
GCCTGTATCCGGGCAGCACGGATCGCGTTTGAGTATCGCGAGAAGTTCAACAAGGACGTCGTCATCGACATTGTCAGCTACCGCCGCCGTGGACACAACGAAGGGGATGACCCGAGCTTCACTCAGCCGCAAATGTACGACCTGATCGAGCAGAAGCGCTCTACCCGACGGATCTACACCGAGGCGCTGATTGGCCGCGGCGACATCACCCTGGAGGACGCAGAGGGGGTGATGAACCGGTTCCGGTCACGTCTCGAGGGCGTCTTCACCGAGGTGCGCAACCCCGATGCCGCGCAGGACGACGAATACTCCACCGCGCCCTACTATCCGATCAAGCCCGACGAGTCGATGGGTACCAACATCACCCGGCAGATGCTGGAGACCATGGCCAGGGTGCACACCGAGATGCCGGACGGATTCGCCGTCCACCCGAAGGTGATGCCGCAGTTGGAGCGGCGGGCGAAGGCGATTCTCGAGGGACCCATCGACTGGGCGACGGCGGAGTTGCTGGCCATCGGTTCGCTGTTGATGGAAGGGCGCCCGGTGCGGATGTCGGGACAGGACACCCGTCGTGGCACCTTCTCGCAACGCTTCGCCGCCGTGGCGGATCGACGCACCAGTCAGCCTTACGTGCCGTTGAAGCACCTGACGCCCGACCAGGCCCCGTTCTACATCTACGACTCGCTGCTCAGCGAGTACGGGGCGATGGGCTTCGAGTACGGCTATTCGGTCGCCCGTCCCGACGCCCTGGTGCTGTGGGAAGCCCAGTTCGGTGACTTCGCGAATGGGGCGCAGATCATCGCTGACGAGTTCATCAGCTCCGGCTTCGCCAAGTGGGGGCAGAAGTCTGGTGTTGTGCTGCTGCTGCCGCATGGCTACGAGGGCCAAGGGCCTGACCACAGCTCCAGCCGGATCGAACGCTGGTTGCAGATGGCCAGTGAGGGCGCCTTCGCGGTGTGTCAGCCCTCGACCCCGGCCAGCCATTTCCACCTGCTGCGCACCCACGCCTACGTGAACTGGCACCGGCCGGTGGTGATCGCCACCCCGAAGTCGATGCTGCGCAACAAGCTGGCCACCTCCAGCCCTGACGAATTCATCAATGGCGCCTGGCTGCCGGCCAGGGGGGACGACTCGATCACCGAACCGCGCAAGGTGAATCGCGTGTTGCTCTGCTCCGGGAAGATCCGCTGGGAGTTGGTGGCGATGCGGGAGAAGCTCGGACTGAACGAGAAGGTGGCGATCGTCGCCCTCGAGCGGCTGTACCCGCTGCCGACCCGGGAATTGGCCGTGGAACTGGATCGCTACGCCACCGATGACATCCGCTTCGTACAGGAGGAGCCGGAGAACATGGGGGCCTGGCGCCACCTGGCGCTGCATCTGCCGAAGGCGATCCGCCAGGAGAACGGACGAACCATCACCCTGAGACCGTTCACCCGCGACACCGCATCGGCGCCGTCGGTCGGCTCCCATCAGGTGCACGTGCAGCAACAGGACGCTCTCCTGAACGCCGCCCTCACGGAGCACTGATGTATTTCACCGACCGCGGACTGGAAGAGTTGGCTTTCCGTCGTGGTGGCCAGGAAGTCAGCTTCGAGTGCTTGACTGAGCAGATGCGCACGTTCGTCGACCTGCACCCGGAGTTCGAGACACCGGTGGAAAGGCTGGCGACCTGGTTGGCCCGACTCGACGATGAGGATGATGCATGAACACCATGGAGCAGGTGGCGACCGCCTTCACCGATCTCACCCAGCAGCCCTGTGCTGGTGTCTGGTTCGCCCCGGGGCGGGTGAACCTGATCGGTGAACACACCGACTACAACGACGGTTTTGTGATGCCGTTCGCGATCGCCCAGGGCGCCACCCTGGCGGCGGGACCCCGCACCGACGACTCGGTGCAGATCACCTCGATCGACATGGACGAGACCCATGTGATCGAGGCCAGGGATCTCTCCCCCGGCTCCGGTGGCTGGCAGGCCTACCTGGCAGGAGTGGTGTGGGCGATGCGCGAGGCCGGTCACCGGGTGGGTGGTGTCGATCTGACGCTCGCTTCCAACGTTCCGATTGGTGCCGGGCTCTCCAGTTCGGCAGCGATCGAGTGTGCCGTGGTGGCAGCCTTGTGCGACATCTTCGAGCTCGACATCGAACCCATCGAGCGGGCGAAACTGGCCCGGGTCGCCGAGAACGCGTACGTCGGCGCCCCGACCGGCCTGTTGGACCAAGCAGCCTCCACACTGTGCGAGGCTGACGCCGCCCTGTTCCTGGACTGCCGCACTTTCGATTCCCGCCAGGTGCCGTTGCCCCTCAGCCGGCACGCCTTGGAGATCCTGGTGCTGGACACCAACACCCCGCACAGCCACGTGGACGGCGAGTATGCCGAACGGCGCGCGAGCTGCGATCGGGCAGCGGAGCTCCTCGGGGTGCAGGCGCTGCGCGACGTCACAGATCTGGACGAAGCGCTGGAGGCGCTGTCCGATGAGGTGATGAAACGCCGAGTCCGCCATGTGGTGACCGAGAACGAGCGAGTGCTGCACGCCATCGAGGTGGCCGAGTCGGGCAATCTGGAGGAGCTGGCCCCCCTGTTGGATGCTTCGCACACCTCAATGCGCGACGACTTCGAGATCACCGTGGAGACAGTGGATCTGGCTGTGGAGACGGCCCGGGCCGCTGGTGCGTTGGGTGCCCGGATGACTGGTGGTGGCTTCGGCGGCTGCATCATCGCGTTGTGCCGTGCCGGTTCCGCCGACGGCATCGGCCAGCACGTTGCTGCCGCCTTCGAGCAGAAGGGCTTCGGCGCACCCGACTGGTTCGTCGCGACACCCCAGCAAGGCGCACATCGGCTGGCCTGACCGGCACCCCGACCAGGAATCCGCAACTGAGGATTCTTCCCTGCCCAGGCGTCAGTCGGCGTCGAAGGCCCTTCTGGTCGCCGGCATCAACGTGCACACCACGATCGTGACCGGAACCAGCACCAACAACCACACCAGCCACGCGAACTCACCGCGCGCGCTACTGCCCAGAACGAGGATGTGCAGGATCGAACTGGCGACCAAACCACCACTGGCGATCGACATCCGATGCCATCCGGCTGCGCCAATGGCCAACACCAGCGCTCCGTAGCAGATCAGAATGGCGCCGACACCGAACGACAACCGTCCGTGGCGAGCCATCAGAGAGCCGATACCAACGGCCATGAACCCCAGTCCGCTGAGCGCGCACAGTACACTGGCCAGAGTCAGACTGAGCGGTCTGGCAACACTTTCGACGGGAACGACCACCTCGCCACCTTACTGGAGGCGGCATTTTGGCGCCGGTTGCCGCAGGCGACCTGTGCGCTCGTCTAGGCTGTGCTTGCTAGCAAGACTTTTTAGGAGCAATGACCGTATGGATTGGCGCCACAGGGCGGCCTGCCTGACAGAGGATCCCGAGCTCTTCTTCCCCATCGGAAACACAGGGCCCGCAATCATGCAGATTGAGGAAGCGAAGAAGGTCTGCCGACGCTGCGAGGTGCGCGAGCAGTGCTTGGCGTGGGCGATTGAAGCAGGCCAGGACCATGGCGTGTGGGGCGGGATGAGCGAGGACGAGCGTCGAGCGCTGAAACGCCGTCAAGCCAGGTCACGCCTGCGTAGCAGCTGATCCTGCAGAGTCGAAATCCAGTCGAACCCGAGCCCTCACTCCCTTCTCGTCGACCCGATCACTGAGCTCGAAGCTGCCGTGCAGGTCTTCGACCAAAGTGCGGACAATGGACAAGCCCAGACTTCCCTTCGCCGCCAGTTCCAAGTCGAAGCTGTGCGGCAAACCGCTGCCCGCGTCGATCACATCCACGATCAGCTGGTTGCCGTCCCGTTGGGGAGCGACGGTGACCGCGCCGGATGCGGAATGGAAGCCGTGCTCGACGGCGTTCTGGCACAGTTCGTTGATCACCAACGACAGCGAGGTGGCAGCCTTCGCCGGAACCATGCCGAAGCTCCCGTGCCGTTGGGCGGTGACGTGACCGCTGGACGCTGACACGTCACCGAAGATCTTCAGGATGCGGTCCGCGATCTCGTCGAAGGCCACGTCGTCGTCGAATGACTGACTCAGCAATTCGTGCACCACCGCGATGGCGGTGACCCGATTCATCGCATCCGACAGTGCGGTCTTCGCCTCCGGTGCCTTCACGCGGCGCGACTGCAATCGCAGCAGCGCCGCCACCGTCTGCAGGTTGTTCTTCACCCGATGGTGGATCTCGCGGATGGTGGCGTTCTTGGTGACGAGCTGCCGCGCAGCGTCACGCAACTGGGTGGAGTCTCGGGTCAACACCAGTGCTCCGAAAGAATCGCCGTCGCGCGTCAACGGAAGGATGCGGATCCTGGTTGTGGCTGCCTGGTTGTCGACGTCGAACTCGACTGCCGCTGACCCGTCCAACTCGCTGTGGATCGACTGACCCACCGTTTCCATCTCAGACCCACGCAAGGATGCCAGGACTTCAGCCCACTGTTCGCCCTCGAGTTCACCAAGACTGCCCATCCGCCGATAGGCGGACACCGCGTTCGGCGAGGCGTACGTGATGGTCCCGTCCGGGGCGACGGTGAGCAGACCGTCGCCCACCTTGGGGCTGAGTGCGGGATCACTGGGCGGATCGATGGGGAACTCGCCGTGCCACAGCATGTTGGACAGGGTGTCGGCGACCTCCATGTAGGAGTCCTCCAGCGATCCGGGAGCGCGTACCCCCATCCGGTTGGTGTGCCGCTCCACGACCGCGATGCACTTGCCCCAGCGCATCACGGGTATCGCCCACACATCCACCGGGATGCCGACATCCAACTGGTTGTCGCTTGTCTCGGTGATCTCGTGCGACAGATAGGCGTTCGACACCTGGTGCTCGCAGTCGTAGCGGATCTCCCACCCCACCACGTCATCCTGCAGCGCCGTGGGACCTGTCTTCGGGCGTACCTGCGCTGCTGCCCAGAACACGTTGTCATCAACGCCAGGCAGCCAGCAGATCAGGTCGGAGAAGCTGGTGTCGGCCAGCAGGTGCCATTCGCGGACCAAGGCGTTCAACCACGCTATGGACTCGGCGGACAAGTCGGTCCGGTCAACGATTGCACGGCTCAGTCCCATGCAGGCAGCCTATCCGCAGGACCCGACGGCCCGGTCCGTCGACCCGTCGGGTGGAGGAGTCTGGTTGAGTTCGACATCTGGCACTGGCACAATGGACAGCTGTGCCGACAGTCGGTCACCACGATGGGTAGGTCGCTGGCCGAGCGGTACGCCGATCACGAGGAGGAACCATGGGCAAGGGTGGACGCAAGCGTCGCGCACGCCGCAAGAACAAAGCCAACCACGGCAAGCGCCCCAACGCCTGAGGGAGCCGCGATTACTTGAAGGAACCCCGACCCACGGGTCGGGGTTCCGATTGCGTGGGGCCCTGATCCGATCAGACGTCGGCGGTAGCTGAATTCCCGCGTGTCACTCCCAACGATGGACGCGCACCGTCAAGGAGTTGATACTCATCCGCAGCCGGGCAGGAGCGCAGGTTCCGCTGGCCGCACGACGGACCAGCCGAGTGATTTCGGCCTCCACGTCGAAGTCCTCAAGGCACTTGTCGCAGGCGTCCAGGTGGGCGCGGATCAGGTCCGCCGCGCTGGCAGGCAGCTCGTTGTGCAGGAAGGCCTGCACCTGTGCCATGGCATCTTCGCACTCGGCTGTCGGGTGGGACGGCTCAGTCATCGGACGCCTCCTCCACCGCACGGCCGATACCGAGCTCGCGTGCGTGCTCGGCCAACAGAGTGCGCAACTGGGAGCGCCCACGGTTCAACCGTGACATCACGGTGCCGATGGGCGTCTCCATGATCTCTGCAATCTCCTTGTAGGCGAAGCCCTCGACATCGGCCAGCAGCACTGCTTGACGAAACTCCGGGGACAGTTTGTCGAGCGCATCGCTGACGAGGGAATCAGGGATTCGATCCAGCGCTTCCATCTCCGCCGACCGCAGGCCGGTCGACGTGTGCGACTCAGCGTGGTGCAGCTGCCAGTCCTCCACATCTTGACCGCCGGAGATCTTCGGTGAGCGCTGCTGTTTGCGGTAACTGTTGATGTAGGTGTTGGTGAGTATCCGGTACAACCAAGCCTTCAGATTGGTGCCCGGGGTGAACTTTGCAAAGTTGGCGTATGCCTTCGCGTAGGTCTCCTGGACGATGTCCTCGGCATCCGCAGGATTCCGGGTCATTCGCAGGGCGGCGCCGTACAGCTGATCGAGGTATTCCATCGCGTCGGTCTCGAAGCGCAGCGCACGCTCGGAATCGGTCTCGGTCGCAAGGTCGACCGGTTCGCTCGGCTTCTCGTCGGTCTCGGGTGATCCAGGCAGTGTCATCACCCATGACATTACCGGGCTGGTGTGCTCGGGTGTCAGTGTGGGTGTGCTCATGTTGATGGGAACGCACTTTCGGCTGCCACTATTCCGCTTGAGCTGCATCACCCTTGCACGCGCCGCACCACTGCACCGGTATCTGAGCGACCTCCCCGCCATCTGGGACAAGGCCTGCTCGGTGCCGTGAACAGCCCGTCGCCCGGCACGAAGGTCGTGTGCCGCCTGCTCCACCACACGCACACTGATCCGCTCACCCTCTCAGGTGCCACCGGGCCGGGCCATGACGGGTGAGGATCTCACTCATGTTTGATCTCATCGATCAGATCCGGACCGTCGTTGCGGACCGAGTTCACTCTGCGCGAGACCAGCCGGGCCGTCATCTCGTCCGGTCCTGGGACGTGCATCATCGTCTGTGCGTCGTTCGGGTCGTTGATCCCCGGATCCAACCAGTCCGACCAGTCCCTGCGGCGGACCTGCATCGGCATCCGGTCGTGGATGTGGCCCAGTGCATCGGTGGCGGCGGTCGTGATGATCGCGGCGCTGACGTACCACGCATCCGGATCATCTCCTGCCCGCTCGGGGTTTCGCCAATACTCGTAGATCCCAGCCATCACCATCAGATCGGGTTCCCCGACTCGTTGGAGGGGACGAATCCAGAAGGGTTGCTTCACCGGCTTGCCCGATCCGGGAACACTGCGGGTGTACCACTCGTAGTAGCCGTCCGCGGGGAGCAGGCAACGTCGGTGGCTGAAGGCCTTGCGGAAGGACGGCTTGGTGGCGACCGTCTCCGAGCGGGCGTTGATCAGCCGGGCCCGACCACTGGTGTCCCTGCTCCAGCTCGGAACCAGACCCCAGCGCAACGGCACAAGTTTTCTTGTCAGAGTCCCCCGACCTTGCGCCGGGTCGGAGACGCCTCGTGTGATGATGGCGGCGATCGAATCGGTGGGTGCGATGTTCCATCGCGGGACAAGCGCCTCGGTGCCGTGGCCAGCCACCTCGTCCACCTCGAAGGTCTCACTCAGCTCCACCACCGTCGCTGACGCCGCATATCTGCCGCACATCCCCCCATTATCGGGTGGGATTGCGCCGTTTGCATTGTTGTTGTCAGCTGGAAGCGGTAGGAATGAACCATGAGTCTCCTTCGTTTCGCAGGCCGCAGCATGCTGGCCAGTTTCTTCGTCGTCAACGGCTTCAAGGCCGCCATCAAGCCTGACGACCTGGTGGCCGACGCCGAGCCGATCGCCCAGAAGGTTGTTCCGCTGGTGCAGCGCGTCGCGCCACCCTCGGTCGCCAACTACATCCCCAACGAGACAAAGACGCTGGTCCGCCTTTCCGGCGTGGCACAGGTGCTGGGCGGTCTGGGATACGGATTGGGCATCGCCCGACGACCCAGCTCCGCCATGCTTGCCGGCTGCATGGTCCCGCACGTGATCGCAGCAAAGCCCGGCAAGGGCGCCTCCGCCGAAGAGCGGGCCGCTGGCAAGTCGATCATGCTGCGCAACATCGCCCTGCTCGGCGCCGTGCTGGTCGCCTCTCAGGACACCGAGGGTAAGCCGAGCCTCGGATGGCGCGCGAAGGACCAGCAGAAGCACATCTCGAAGGCGGCCAGCCAGCAGAAGAAGGAACTGGGGAAGTCCGCTGGGGACCTCTCCAAGAAGTCCAAGAAGACGTGCAAGAAGGCTGCCGAATCGGTCGAGTCGGCGCTCAGCTGACTCAGTCACAGGTGAACCCATCACCCACGGCATCTCGGCCCTGGTCGGCTCCGGTCGCACCAGGGCCGATCCATGCCACCGTTCACGTTCCCGGGTCGAAGTCTGAGACGGCGCGAGCCCTGCTACTTGCCAGTCTGGCCGCTGGTGGCAGCAAACTCTCCGGTGTGTTGGATTCCCGTGATTCGCGCTTGATGCGTACCGCGCTCAGCTCGCTGGGATGCCATTTCGACGACGTGGGTCCCGGCACCGTGGTCGTCACACCGGCAGCTGTGCGAGCCAGCGCCCAGCCCGTGGACTGTGGCCTGGCTGGAACTGTGATGCGCTTCGTTCCACCGATGGCCGCGCTGGCGGATGGTCCGACCACCTTCGTCGGCGACCCGGCCGCCCAGGTGCGGCCGGTTGCTCCGTTGCTGCAGGGATTGCGCCAACTGGGCGTCGGCGTGGACGCCGACCGGCTGCCTTTCACCGTGACTCCTCCCGCATCACTCGGCGGACCCGCGGTACGGGTGGATGCATCCAGCTCCAGTCAGTTCGTGACAGCGCTGCTGTTGAGCGGCGCCCGCTTCCCACGAGGACTGCGATTGGAGCAGACCGGTCACCGCGTGCCCAGTCGCCCGCACATCGCGATGACGGTGGCCATGTTGCGCGCCCGTGGCGTCGAGGTGCACGAGCAGACCAATACCTGGACGGTTGCACCGGGGCCGATCTCCGCGCTGGACCAACGCATCGAACCTGACCTCACCAGTGCTGCGGTGTTCCTGGCCGCGGCTGCGCTGACCGGCGGTTCGGTGACCGTGCCCAGTTGGCCCGCGGACAGTACCCAGCCCGGTGCGTTGATCCTGGAGTTGCTGAGCCGAATGGGCGCACGGGTCACACGCAGAGACGGCAACATCACCGTGAGCGGCGGGGACACCCTCACGGCTGTGGATGTGGATCTGCAGCAGGCCAGCGAGCTGACCCCGGTACTGGCCGCGCTGGCAGTGTTCGCCGAGGGAATCAGTCGGATCAGCGGGGTGGAGCACATCCGCGGTCACGAGACGGATCGGCTGGCTGCGCTGGCGAACGAGCTGACCGCTGTCGGCGTCAACGTCATCGAACACGCTGACGGCCTGACGATCCACGGGGTTGGGCTGGCCGCAACCGGGCTGCACGGCCGGGTGATGCGCAGCTACGCCGATCATCGCCTGGCGCATGTCGCAGCCTTGATCGGTCTGCTTGTGCCCGGGATCGTCAGTGATGACATCGCCTGCACGTCCAAGACGATCGATCATTTCGCGGACCGATGGAACCAGATGGTGCAGGCAACTCCCCCCGGTCGCGCGCCAAGGGCTCGGGGTGAGGGGAGATGAACCAGCGCAATTACGACCATCTGATCGACGACCACTCCAGCTTCGAGCGTCCCAGCAAACGCAGCCGGCCTCGAACCAAGGATCGCCCGGACTACTCCGACGCCCCACTCGGCCGGGTGATCACCATTGACCGGGGCCGCTACCGGTGCCGGCTGGACGAAGACATGGTGACAGCCACCAAGGCCCGGCAACTCGGACGCAAGGCTGTTATCGTCGGTGATCTGGTGCGCCTCGACGGCGACGTCTCCGGTGACGAGGGCACCCTCGCCCGCATCGTCAAGGTGGACGACCGAGCCACTGTGCTTCGCCGCACGGCCGACGACAATGATCCGTACGAACGCCCGATCGTGGCGAATGCCGACCAACTGTTGATCGTCACCGCGTTGGCTGATCCGCCGCCACGGATCGGCATGATCGACCGCATCATGGTGGCCGGATTCGACGCCGGGATCGATCCGGTGCTCTGCCTGACGAAGGCTGATCTGGCTTCGCCGGATGACTTGCACCAGGCCTACCAGCCGTTGGGGGTGCAGGTGGTCGCCACCGAACCCGGCTCGGACCTGACACGATTGCGGGATCTGCTGCAGGACCGGGTGACGGTCTTCGTCGGGC
>JAGXHS010000067.1 GCA_024636075.1 Propionibacteriaceae bacterium | reverse complement strand
GGTGCCCACCGTCGTGGTGCAGGTGGACCGCGCAGGGGCCACCCGGGCCGGCTTCAGTGAATCAGCGGTGGGCGGGCTGTTGGCTGCGGCACTGCGCGGCCAGAATCTGGGCAACGTCACCTTCGACGGGTTGGGTCACGACGTGATCCTGCGCAACCGGACCGCACCTGCGACCCTCGCGGAGTTGAGGGCGCTGCCGATCGGAGTCGGCGCGAACGGTCCGTTGACGCTCAGCGACGTTGCCAAGGTCACCGAGACCGAGCAGCCGGCCAGCCTGACCCGCATCGACGGTCAACGATCCGCCTCGGTCACGGCAACGCCCACCACGGACGACCTCGGCGAGTTGACCACCGATTTGAACACAGCACTGGACGAGTTGACGCTGCCCAACGGCGCGAAGGCTGAGGTCAGTGGTGTCATTGCCGATCAGCAGGAGTCGTTCCAGCAGTTGGGTCTGGCGATCGCGATCGCGATCGCGATCACCTACGCGTTGCTGGTGGCCACCTTCAAATCGCTGCTGCAGCCGTTGATCCTGTTGGTGTCGATTCCGTTCGCCGCAACTGGTGCGATCGCGTTGTTGCTGGCCAGTGACACTGCGCTCGGCCTGGCCGCGATCATCGGTGTGTTGATGCTGGTCGGCATCGTCGTCACCAACGCCATCGTGTTGATCGACCTGGTGAATCAGTACCGGCGCCGCGGGCTGGAGATCAGGGTGGCCGTGATCGAAGGTGCCCGGCACCGTCTGCGACCGATCGTGATGACGGCACTGGCAACCATCTTCGCGCTGACACCGATGGCCTTCGCCCTCACCGGGGGAGGGGCGTTCATCTCGCAGCCGCTGGCCATCGTGACCATCGGTGGTCTGTTCAGTTCCACCATGTTGACCCTGCTGCTGGTGCCGGTGTTGTACACCGCGCTGGAACAGTTCCGCAGGAAGCGTGGCTACGGAGCTGACAGGAGCGGCATGTGATCTGACCTGGCCCTGAATGGATGAAGCCTGCCCTGCGACGCGCGCAGGCGCCAGTCGCCAGGCTTGCGGTCCGTACGACACAAGGGAAAAGACATGACTGACAACACAGCCAAGGTCGCCTTGGTCACCGGAGGATCCTCCGGAATCGGTTCAGACACCGCCATCACGCTGGCCAAAGCAGGGTTCACCGTCTACGCCGGCGCTCGCCGACTGGAGAAGATGAAGCCAATCGAAGCACACGGCATCAAGCTCATTGCGCTGGACGTCACCGACGAGGCCTCGGCCACAGCGTGCGTCCACAGCGTTCTCGAAGCAGAATCCCGGATCGACGTGCTCGTCAACAACGCCGGTTACGGCTCCTACGGAGCGATCGAGGACGTGCCGCTCGAAGAGGCCCAGAGTCAGTTCGACGTGAACATCTTCGGCCTGGCAAGGATGATCCAGTTGGTGCTGCCCACGATGCGCCAGCAGCGCAGCGGCACCATCGTGGACATGTCGTCGGTTGGGGGCAAGATCTACACCCGGTTCGGCGGGTGGTACCACGCGTCAAAGTTCGCTCTGGAGGCGCTGAGTGACTGTCTGCGAGTGGAAACCCAAGCGATGGGCATCAACACAGTCATCATCGAGCCGGGCGGCATCAAGACAGATTGGGGCGCCATCGCGGCCGACAACCTGCAGAAGACCTCAGGCGGCGGTGCCTACGGCAAGATGGCTGACCGGGCCGCCGACCAGATGCGCAACTTGTACCAGGGTGATCGGCTCTCCGACCCGCAGGTGGTCGCTGATGCCATCCTCAAAGCTGTCACCGCGGAGAAGCCGAAGATCCGCCATGCGGTGGGACTGGGTGCCAGGCCACTGATCGCACTGCGCGCCCTGCTACCGGATCGCGCCTTCGATGCGTTGGTCACACGCAGCACGGGTTTGAAAGCCGGATGATGCTCAGCCAGCCAACCCACAACCAGGTCGTGCTGCGTCAATGCGGCACACCGGCGGTGAGGAGGCGGGGGTCAGTTGGTGACCAGGTCGTCGGGTAGATGATCGGCGCGGTTCGTCCAACGCACTCTGGTTCTGTCGTCGAACTCGACCAGCGTGGACGCGGTGTTGTCCAGCACAATGTACGGTGCGTCGTCACCGAGCCCGAGGATCGTGCGCATCAAGCACTGGCTGAAATTCTGGTGGGACACCAACGCGACACAGGTGTCGCCGGGGAATTGCTCACGCAGCTCGCTGATCACCCGATCCGAGCGCGCCTGGGCGTCCTGCATGGTGTCGGAGCGGGCCTTGAACCAGCCGTCCTCGTCCACCTGATCGGGCAGCACCAGCCGTGGCGTCATCGCCCGGAGCTCGCTGGCCGGGGCACCGCCCCACTGTTGTTCGTTGCTGCCACTGCCGATCCGTGGGCCACCGATCTCGAAGATGTCCGCACGAGAGTTCAGCGGCAGATCGAGCGCATCGGCCAGCGGAATGGCCGTCTGCACAGCCCTGGCGAAGAGGCTGGTGATGATCACTTCTGGCTGCGGCAGATTCCCGTCGGCGACGAACTGGGCCAACAGCTCGGACTGTCGGAGACCGTCGTCGGTGACCACCGGATCCTTGGATCGGCCTTCGTAGTGGCCGTTCTCGAGGAACAGCAGATTGTTGGCGGACTGTCCGTGGCGAATGATCATCAACTTCACGGGACCAGTATTCCAGCCTCCACCCAGTGCCGTCGGGCAGTGATCTCGTCAATCGCGGGCACCTGTGACTTCGGGCAAGATCGTCGAGTCGCTCCGTGGCTGCCGCCCGATCCGGTGATCCGGCGGCCCGCATACTCTGGGAGGGGTGAAAGACTCTTTCCTGACTCGGCGTGCGCTGCTCAGCGGTGGTTTGGCGTCGGTTGCGCTGGGGGTGGCTGGGTGCTCTGGTGGAGTGCCGGGTTACGACCGGAATTCATCGTCGCGCAGTCGCTGCGTCGACAAGGAGTCGCTCACCCGCCGGGGCAGCATCGGCGCGGCGACGTTGATCTACGAGGTGTCCGAACGAGCCGAGCCGCTCTACCTCGATGCCACCTTCGCTGATCGTCTGGAGGCGTGGTGGGCGAGTTGGAACACGCTGAGCCGCTACGGGGGTGCCACCCAGATGTGGAACTACGGCTCGTACGTCACCCGTGACTGTTCCTCCTGGCACGCGGCAGGGCGTGCCCTCGACATCTCGCGACTGCGCGGGGATGGGAACCTGCTGGTGTCCTGCCGGACGGATCTCTGGGACGACCTGCCAGCGGCACGTGTCGCTCAGCTCAACCGTGAGTACTGGACGCTGGCCGCGTCTTTGCACATGTACTTCGCCTATGTCCTGACCCGCTACTTCGACAGTGCTCACGCCAACCACATCCACGTCGACAATTCAGGCTCCGGTGACCAGCTGAGCGTCTTCAACCCACGCTCGCGGGTGCAGAACCAAGCGGTGCAGGCCATCGCGACTCATGTCTGGGGGATACCCACCGACGTGACAGGTCAATGGCGTGATGCCGAACCCGTCGCCGGACAGATGCTCCAACAGTTGGGTCTGTCGGGCAATCTGACCCGTGGCGACAACTGGCAACTGTGGCTGAAGGCAAGCGTGACACGCGGCTGAGCAGCTGGCGGCTGAAACACATAGGGTGATCTTTTTCTCACCCCAACAGGGTGAAGTGACGCTGATTTGCTGGTACTCGGGCGCCTCTTCCCAGCACCCATTGAGAGATGGAAGCGCCGCGATTACCCACAGGCAAGAAATCTTGCCGCTCAGGCGGAGGACCTGGGCGGCCCTGCACAGGAATTTCCGTGGCCGGAGGATGGACCCGGGACCTTGAGATGGCTGTGGACAACGTTCCAATCGGCTGACGGAGAACGCATACATTGCTGGCTCAGGTGGTTGAGAACCACGCAGAGAGAGCAGCTTGCGGCCGAAATCGGGGGACTGACATGGCTGTGATGTCACAGGCGATTGGCGCGGGTACGCCGCGCGCCGCAACGCGGGAGGCACGTCTTCGCCGCACTCGCAGCCCACGGCTGATGGCCATCGGAGTTCTGCTGACCATTCTTGGTGGTCTTGGTTCAGCGTTTCTCTACAGCAACGCCTCCAACTCACACCCGGTTGTCGTCATGGCGCAGACAGTGCAGCGAGGCGAAACCATCAGCAGGGGCGATCTGACGGTCACCACCATCGGCGGGGCCCCGGGCGTCACGACGGTACCCTCCAGCGACATGGAAGGACTGGTCGGGCAGGAAGCTCTGGCTGATCTGCCGGCCGGGTCCTTACCGGCAGCTCAATCTGTCGGGACGGCAGAAGTGGCCCCCAACACCGTCCAGCTCGGATTGCGGCTGGAAGCGGGACGTCTCCCGGTGCGCACGATGCCCGCGGGGACTCCTGTGACTCTGGTCGCGCTTCGGGATACCTCCAGTCCCGATGCGGAGAATGTCGACTATCGGGTACGGGCCCAGGTGGTGACAGCAGCTCAAGAAACCTCCGACGGCACTGCGTGGCTGATGGACGTGGCGGTCCCCAGCCTCGCGGGTGAGCAGGTCGCGAAACTCGCTGCCACTGACAGGTTGGTCGTCGTCAGGCAGGCGAAAAGCTGATGGCGATCATTCTGCTCAGCTCCTGCACCGGATCACCCGGGGTCACCACGACTGCCCTCGGCCTCGCGTTGAACTGGCCCCGCGATGTGCTGCTGGTGGATGCCGACCGCGACCCGGCCCAGGCTCTGGAAGCCGGCTTCCTCGGCGGAGCCCCGCAGGCCGAGGCAGGTCTGATGGCCTTGGCGCAACTGCATCGGGAACGCCGCCCCATCGGCGGCGAACTGCTCAGCTGTTCGGTACCCCTGGCGCGACCCGAGGACGACGTCGACGAGACGACCGGCGACTCCAAACGTTTCCTGCCCGGATTCACGAACCCGCGATCCGCCCTGCTGTTCGCCCCGGCCTGGCAGCATGTGGCGGACGGTCTGATCGCCCTCGACGCAGCGGGCACGGACGTGATCGTGGACTGTGGCCGGCTGGGCCCGGATGGCCCGGTGGCTCCGCTGATGGACGCTGCCGACGTGCTGCTGATCTGTATCCGGTCAACGCTGCGGTCGCTGGCCGCCGCCCGTCTGCACATTCCACCGCTGCTCGAACACAGCATCGTCGAGCAGCATCAGACACAACTCGGACTGGCAGTGATCGACGCGGGCAACCCCTATGGATCCGCTGAGATCAGCAAGCACTTCAAGCTGCCCGTGCTGGTCGAGGTGGCTCGCGACAACCGGTCAGCGAGGGTGCTGAGCGACGGCGAGCCTCCCACTCGCCGGTTCGCCAACGACCCGTTGATGCGTCATTGCCGCACGGCAGCCGAGAGTCTGCGCGAACAGCTCAACCGTCGCTCAGAGGCGATCAGCGGCTCCGGATCTGCCGATGACCTGATTCTGGTCGGTGTCGCCGGATGAGCCGCCAGCCGACAGCTACCGATCCGGCACGACTGGACGTCGCTCTGGCATCCTTCGGCACGTCATCGAGCAGGATGATCGACTTCGGCACAATCCGAACAGTCACCTCTCCGACACCCGAATCACCTGCTCGTGGTCGCCAACCTCTACTGGAGACCGACTGGACACTGGTGGTGGCATTACGTCGCCGCGCAGCAGATGAGATCGCCACCTCCACCGAGCGCTGGCAGGCCGAGCATGGCCAAACGATGCCGCCGGCCGACAAACACCGAATCGGGTGCTCGATCGTGCGTGATGTGGTGCATCGGCATGCAGCGAAACTGGCCAACCAGGGCCAGGAACTGTGGTCGGTGGAGATGGAGACCAACTACGCCACCGCAGTGCAGAACGCCATCTTCGGCTACGGCAGGCTGCAGCCACTCTTCGAGATCAGCGCAGCCGAGAACATCGAGATCCACGGTCACGACTCGGTGTGGGTGCAGTTTGGCGACGGACGAAGGGAACAGCACCCACCGGTGGCCGACAGTGACGAGGAATTGGTGGAGGCGGTTCGCTTCCTCGGGGAGATGAGCTCGCCGACACGCCCATTCGACGACGCTCACCCCATGATGACGCTGGCTCTGGGAAACCGCTTCCGACTCCATGCGATCGGATTCGGCATCACCTACCGTCCGAGCGTCATCATCAGGCAGCATCTGCTGACCAGCGTGTCGCTGGACCAGTTGGCGGCGGGCAGCATGATGCCGCCCGAGGTGGCCCGACTGCTGCACTTGTGCGTCCTGGCAAGGAAATCGATGGTGATTTCCGGGGACCAGGGCGCCGGCAAGACGACCCTGCTCAGGGCTTTGATCGATGCGATTCCCAGCACGGAGAGATTCGGAACCCTGGAAACCGACTACGAGCTGCTGACCCACCTGCAGCCGGGCCGAGGCAACATGCTCGCCCTGCAAGCGAAGATCGGGCTGGGGGAGAGACTCGGCTCCAGCACGATCGGCGAGTTCACGGTGGCGGACCTGATCCCCGAGGCACTGCGGCAGAACCTCAGCCGCCTCGTCGTCGGTGAGGTCCGAGGAGCCGAGGCCGGAGCGATGTTCGAGGCCATGCAATCAGGCGCAGGGACGCTCAGCACCACCCATTCGCACTCAGCATCCTCCACGATGGATCGACTCGCCTCGCGGGTGGCCCAGGGAGGAGTGCTCAGCGTCGCTGAGGCCTACCAGCAGATTGCCCACAACATCCATCTGTTGGTGCATGTCCGCTTGGTTGATGACACGTGGCGAGGGGGCGCCCGGCGGCGGTTCATCTCCGAGATCCGAATGGTCACCGGCGCCATCGAGAATGGTCGCCCGGTGACGCACCTGATCTACCGCTCCAGTGAGGCGGGCGATCCGGTCTTCCACCCCGATCCGCAGCTGGTGGAAGAGCTCACCGAGTTTGCTGCCGCCGGAGGTGCGTTGTGAGTCTCATCGTGCCTGCTGTCACGGGTGCGCTGTCGATCGGAGGCGTGTTCCTGCTGGTCAGCGGGGCCATCCGGCGGATCCGGCCAGTGTCCACAGCCTCATCCACAGGTATGTGGATAAGTGGGGTGGATCGGTGGAAACGGCAATCGCTCAACCAGAGGCGTTGGCTGTTGGTCGTCGTTGCGATCAGCGTGGTGGCATTTCTCGCGACGCGCTTGGTGCTGGCCGCGTTCGTGGTTCCGGCAGTGCTGCTGATCCTGCCCTGGCTGCTGACCGCTCCGCCGAATCGCGACGTCACACTGCTGAGCGCACTCGACCGGTGGGTGCGGGGCCTGGTGACCTCGATCCCGACCGGAAAGTCCGTCACCGACGCGATTCGGGCAACGAGTGCGCGAGTGCCGGACGAGCTGGCCGGTCCGGTGCGGTTGATGATCGTCAGGTTGGATGAGAGGTGGAGCACCGAGGAGGCTTTACGTCGCTTCGCCGACGAACTGGATTCTCCCGACGCCGATGCAGTGATCGCTGCCCTCATTCTGGCGGTTCGCCGTGGAGGCACGGGCGCCGCGATGACACTCCGAGAGTTGTCCGAGTCTGTGCAGCACCGGCTGGAGGCGCTGCGCGAGATCGACGCCGAGCGTGCGAAACCGCGGATCGTGGTTCGCCAGGTCACCATCATCACCCTTGTGGTGCTCACGCTGGCCCTCGTCACCAGCCCGGCATATTTCCAGCCATACCAGTCACCTCTCGGCCAGGCACTGCTCGTGATCCTGGTCGCGATCTATCTGGGTTCATTGGCGGTGCTCCGGAGCCGAACGCAACCGCGACAGCGTCGCCGAATTCTGGACCCCGGTTCGGCAGTGGGGGTGCAACATGATTGACCTCTGGACGATGGCGATCGTGACTGGCGCCCTTGCTGTGGCAGGGCTGTTCTGCGTGGCGATCTCCCTGATTCGGCGCCCCGTGCGGCTGGCCGACGCGATGACCAGTCTTGAGAGTGGAGCCGTGGCCTCCGGTGACCGGATTCAGGACATCACCCGCAGGCTCGATGAGGCTCCCGACTGGGACACCCGGATGGGTCAATGGGCGTACAGCTCGCTGCGCATTCCCTTGTCCGACGGGACGGCGCGAGCTCTGGCATTGCGCGGGCAGACCATGGCCGATTTCCACGCGCAGAAGATCATCGGTTTGGTGGCGGGTTTGGCGATGCCGCAGATCGTCTGGCTGGTGTCGACGGCACTTGGAACGCATCTGGGCGCCACTCCACTGGTGGTCTCCCTGGTGCTGGCTGCCGTCGGCTACTTTCTGCCGGACGTCGCAATCCGGCACTCCACCCCGGGGCGCCGGGCCGACGCCAGTGAGGCAGTCTTCACCTTCTTCGACCTCGTGATCCTGGAGCGGCTCGCCAACCAGTCAGCTATCTCGTCACTCCATGCAGCGGCCAGCATCAGTCGAAGCATGATGTTCACCCGGATCGCTGACGCACTGGAGCGAGCGAAGCTGGAGCAGCGGCCGCCGTGGGCAGAACTGAAGCGGGTCGCTGATCAGCATGACTTGCCACAGGTCTCGGATCTGGTCGAAGTACTGAGCCTCGAAGAACAGGGGGCGTCTCTGGTCGATGCCCTCCGGGCCAGGGTGCGGGACTTGAGAGACGCCCATCTCACCCAGGAGAAGATCGCTGCCCAGCAGGTCAGTGAATCGATGACCATCTGGATGGTCATTCCCACTCTGGTCTTCGGACTGATCTTCCTGACACCACCACTACTGCTTCTGGCGGGCGCGTCATGACCCACCGGCGGAAGACACCCACCACCCCACCGAAGGGAACCACTGATGAACCACTTGCACCTCGTCCTCGGCACCATCCTCAGCTTCGTCTCTGCG
>JAGXHS010000066.1 GCA_024636075.1 Propionibacteriaceae bacterium | reverse complement strand
CCCGCACATCAGTGGCCATGACTGCATCCTCTCATTCAGTGCCACCGCCAGCACATGCTGCGACTGCCAACGATCGGTGGAGGTGATGACATAATGGGTCATGAAGGACGAAGCCCGCTAGACATTGGAGTTTGACATGGCCATCGAAGACCGGCATCACCTGCCGCACGACCCCAGCGGCAAGCCAATCGAACAGGACGGTTACCGGACGGAGCACCTGAGCGGTCGCAACGAGGACGGTCATGACGAGGGTTACAGCTTGCACCACACCGCCGGCGACCACAGCGGCGAAGACACCTACGTGGCGCGGCACTACTCGGAGGACGAGAACGCCGCCGCGGAGCCTGAAGGCCAACGCGCCAAGGAAGACCTCTCCGACTGAACCGCCGAGTTGCAGCAATCTGAACCGGTCAAGCCCTAGGCTGGTCTCGTCAGCAGCACACCGCACACCTTGGAGTTGAAGTGAGCAACGACGACGAGAATTCGCAGGGCTACTCCGGTGACGACATCCCATCGGAAGGCAACCAGCAGCCCCAGGATCCGCAGAGTCAGCAGGGTCCCCCGAATGGCGAGTCCCCCGATCCCTACAACCAACAGCCACCGTTGTACGGCGGAGCCCCCTCGGCTGGAGAGCCTTATGGTCAACAGCCTGCACAAGGCGGATTCGAACAACCGGTTGGTGGTCCCTCTGCACAGTCCGGCTATGGTCAGGACCCATACGGATCAGGCCAGTACTCGCAGATGGCTGGCAACGGGCAGATGCCCGGATATGGTCAGCCGGTGGCACCGCCATTGGCCTCGTTCGGCAAGCGGGCACTCAGCTGGTTGATCAACTGGTTCTTGCCCAGCCTGGTTCTCTCACGGGCGCTGAATGTTTTGTGGCCGGGTAATTCCGCGACCAGCACCACCTTGAATGTGACCGGCAACATCCTCAGCCTGATCAGCTTTCTGATCGTCGCGGTCACCATGGGCACTCTGATCAGCAACGGACAGGGCCCGGGACACAAGATTGCAAAAGTGCAGATCATCGACATCAACGGTGCGCCGGTGAGCGGTCCGGCAGCGATCAACCGCAACCTCGCGCACTTCGTCGATTCACTGATCTGCGGCATCGGTTGGCTGTTCCCGCTGTGGGACAAGGAGAGGCAGACCCTGGCCGACAAGATCATGAAAACCCATGTGATCGACATATCGCAAACAACACCGCGCTGAGAGCAGCCCGGCGTCCGGATCACGAGCTCCGGGCTTGCCTCACTTCAGCGTCTGCACCCCCGCAGTCATCCCCAGCTGCTCGCCAAGACCCAGGGGCGCATTACTGACACCGAAAAATGACTGCACGCCGATGGCCACGATGCTGACAGCCATCACGGCGAACGTGATCAGGATCAACAGCAAAGCCCGCTCGGTCAACACGACTGGATCCGAACCACTGGCAACACCTTGCCGGTTCCGTGTCCTCGACCGGGCAGCCACCAACCGCAGCGGAGGTCCGAAGCCGCTTGGGGGCTCGATGCCACGCGGCTTGTGCACCGGCGACTGCGGATGGTTGCGCGGCGGCACCGGCCGCCGCAGGTGCTCAGGCGATCGCGGCCTCGCCGGCGCGGGAGAGCTGACAGGCTCAGCGGAGGCGGCGTGCCGTCCCATCCCGGACGGTTGCTCGGCTCGCACGCGCGGTGTGCTCTGCACGATCCAACCATTCGTGGTGTCCGTGGAACCGTCACCGGTCGCGCTGCGACCACGGGTGGCTGCGGGTGTCGTCATGGTACTCATGGAGTCCCTCCTTACTGCCGGGTCGTTGCTGAATGAGTCTGCGAGCCGACCAGCTGTCGAACACTTGTTCGATATTGACTCTAGCCCCAGGCGGGCCTTGAATCAAACATCTGTTCGATTCGCGTGTCGCGCTCCCGAGCTGATCGGTCTCGCGGATCTCGCAGTACTGATCAGGCTCGCAGGGGGGTCTGACACTTCTTCGACGAGCCTCCGACAAGCCCACCCGGATGGCAGTGCGCCTCCACGATCCACACGGGGGCCATCCACACAGGGCGGACACGACACGGATGTGCGCGACACTCGAACAGGTGTTTGATTTATGGCTGCTGGTTTCCTACCGTGTTCTCATGGCATCAACACCCGACGACACGACGGCTACTGGCAAGCAACGCCGAGGCGCGGGGCGTCCCCGCGGTGACGAGGTGCGGGCATCACTGGGCGGACCCGCGACCGTTGCTGCCCTGCCTGATGGTTCGTCAGATGTCGAAGGCCTGACGCTGAGGCAACGCCGGATCCTGCAGGTGATCCAGGAATCTGTTGACGCGCACGGGTACCCGCCGAGTATCCGGGAGATGGGGCTGGCCGTCGGTCTGGCGAGTTCTTCCAGCGTTGCGCACCAATTGAAGATGTTGCAGCAGAAGGGCTTTCTGCGCAGGGACCCCAATCGACCCCGTGCACTGGAAGTGGTGATGCCGACCGCCAAGCACGACACAGCCCGCGAGACCCCCTCCGAGTCTCCAGCGCAGTCCGTCGAATCTGTCCGGTACGAGGTGCCCGCTGAGTCTTTCGACGAGACCGGAATCAATGATGGCCAGCCCACTGCCGTCAATGTGCCAATGCTGGGTCGGATCGCTGCCGGTGGCCCCATCCTGGCAGAGGAACTCGTCGAGGACGTCTTCGCGCTGCCCGAACAACTGGTGGGTCAGGGCACCCTGTTCATGTTGGAGGTGCGTGGCGACTCAATGATCGAGGCGGCTATCTGTGATCGAGATTGGGTGGTGGTGCGCCAGCAGCCGACCGCCGACAACGGCGACATCGTGGCGGCCATGCTCGACAACGAGGCGACGGTCAAGACCTTCAAGCGGGCAGACGGCCAGATCTGGTTGCTGCCCCACAATGATTCCTACGACCCGATCGACGGCAACCATGCCACCATCCTCGGCAAGGTCGTCGCGGTGATGCGTCGCATCTGAGTGTTGTTCCGTCCTGTCTGAACTCTCCCAGGCGAAGCAGTCGGCTCAGACAGCACCGCGTAGCCGCAGCAGCGACTGAACCACCGTGTCGTGGTTGTTGGTCAGCCAGAAGCTGGGCATGGACGCCCGCAGGAATGAGCCGTAGCGAGCTGTGCTCAGCCGGGGGTCGAGAACCGCCACCACTCCCCGGTCGGTGTCGCGCCTGATCAGTCGCCCCGACCCCTGGGCCAGCATGAGACCGGCGTGGGTGGCAGCCACGGCCATGAAACCATTCCCACCGGCTTCAGCGACAGCCCGTTGACGGGCCTGCATCAACGGATCGTCGGGCCGCGGAAAGGGGATCTTGTCGATGATCACCTGGGTGCAGGTGTCACCCGGTACATCGACGCCCTGCCAGAGCGAGATCGTCCCGAAGAGGCTGATCGACTCGTCGGCAACAAACCGCCGCATCAGATCAGGCAGTTGGGCCTCGCCTTGACACAACACCGTCAGTGAGGGGAGTTCGGCGCGCAGATGCGCTGCCGCGGCCTCGGCGGCACGTTGGGACGCGAACAGGCCAAGGGTGCGCCCGCCAGCAGCCCACACCAGTTGGGCAACTTCGTCCAGCGCAGCCTGCGAGATGCCCTCACGGCTCGGTGGCGGAAGATGCTCGGCCACATAGAGGATGCCTTGTCTGGCGTAGTCGAACGGTGACCCGACGTCCACCGCGCACCACGGTTGGGGGTCCTTCTGCTCGGAGGGGGTCTCCCCGTCGGGGAGCCTTTCCTCGGCGCGCAATCCGACAGAGCGGGCCACCGCCTCGAACTGGCCGCCGACGGACAGTGTCGCTGAGGTGAGGACCACGGTGTTGTCGGCGAAGACCCTGTCTCGCATCAGACCGGCGACGCCCAGCGGCGACACCACGGCCTGACGTCCGAAGCGATCCCGTTCGCTGATGTAGACGACGTCGCCGGGCGACAGTGCCGCCATCCGCTCGGCGACGTCGAACAACTCCTGGACAGCTGATCCGGCCTGCAGCCGGCCATTGTCCTTGCTTGCGCCGCCACCGGACAGTGCGGAGATGACCGATCGGGAGACGTCACGCAACTGCTGGAAGGCGTGCAGCAGCATCTCGTCCTGGGAGGTGACCTGGGCCAGGGCCGCGTGGTCAAGAGCCGTACGCAGGACGTCGGCGCTTTCCAGGAACTCGAGTGCCGTCTCATCGCTCAGCCAGCCCATCGCCCGTCTGGCAATGCGCTCCACCATCTGCGGGCTCAGTTCGGCACTGGCTGCGCCAGTGACCCTCGACACCAGTTCGTGAGCCTCATCGATCACCAGCAGCTCGTGTTCCGGCAACGCCGTGTGACCATGCATCGCATCGATCGCCAGCAGTGCATGGTTGGTGACCACGATGTCTGCCCGGCGCGCCCGTTCCCGAGACAGTTCGACGAAGCACTCCTGCCCGTAGGGGCAGCGTTGCGCACCGAGACACTCCCGCACCGGAACCGACACCTGACTCCATGCTCGAGGTGTGTGCGTGGGTGCATCGTCGCGATCCGACAGTTCAGCTGCGGCGAGCTGGTCCTCGGCCCATTCCCGCAACATCAGGACTTCGCTGCCCAACACGGACGCCTCGTCCGCGCCCGCACGGCGTGCCGTGCGGGCGAGTTCCTCGCCACTCAGCAGTGTCTGTTGATCATCGGGAACACCATCACGCACCCGGAGCAGACACGCGTAGTTGGATCGCCCCTTGAGAATGGCGTGCGAAGGGCGAGTGCCGAGCACGGCATCCGCAGCATCCAGCGCGACGGGAATGTCGGTGTTCGCCAACTGGGCCTGCAAAGCCAGCGTCGCGGTGGCGATGACCACCCTCTCCCCCGCTGCGCTGCGCACCATGATCGGCGCCAGATAGCCCAGCGACTTGCCGGTGCCGGTGCCGGCCTGCACCATCAAGTGCACCCCGGATTCGAAGGCTTCCGCGACGGCGTCCGCCATCGCCACCTGCCCAGTGCGCTCCGCGCCTCCCAACTGCGACACGGCGGCAGCAAGTACCTCGCTGTGGGTGGGTTGGGCCATCGCCACACTGTATCGGTCAGGCTCAGCCCTGATTGAACGGCTTCAGCTCGGCGGCCAGATCGGGATGCAGTCGCGCCACGATCAGCGTTCCCTCGGCTGTGTGTTCAAGGGTCGTCAATCGACCAAATCGATGGATTCGATCCACCAGGTCGCCGCGCTCGTAAGGCACCAGGGCCTTCACCTCGACGTCCGGCTGCGGCAGTCGCGATTCCATCACCTCGCTCAACCCAGCCATACCCCTGCCGGTACGGGCCGAGACGAACACCGCCTCGGGATACTGGCTCCGCAGCGTGGTCAAGGTGTCGCCATCGGCCGCATCGATCTTGTTGATCACCAGCAATTCGGGCACCTCGCCCGCGCCAATGTCGTTGAGGACCGTGCGCACTGCGTGGATCTGACCCAGCGGATCAGCGTCGGATCCGTCCACTACGTGCAGCAACAGATCAGCGTCGCCGGTTTCCTCCAGAGTGGACGCGAACGCTTCCACCAGATCGTGGGGCAGGTGACGAACGAAACCAACTGTGTCGGTGAGCGTGAACACGCGGCCGTCAGAGGTGGTGGATCGTCGCGTCGTCGGGTCCAGGGTTGCGAACAAGGCGTCCTCGACGAGGACACCGGCTCCGGTCAACCTGTTCAACAGCGAGGATTTGCCGGCATTGGTGTACCCGACGATCGCGATCGACGGAATCTGGTGTCGCTGGCGGTCGGCGCGT
>JAGXHS010000065.1 GCA_024636075.1 Propionibacteriaceae bacterium | reverse complement strand
CGCCGGCAAGATCGGAAAACGGCGTGGCTTGCGCTTTCTGCGCGCCACCATGTCGGCGATGGTCAGACCGATCATCGCCAATACCTGGGTGGTCACAACTATGCCGACAGCTCTGTTCATCCACTTCCGTGCGGTCAACATCCGGTGCATGCACACAGCCTAGCTGCGCGAGTCGCTCCCTTGGTCCCGGGCGGGCCCGGGACTATCGTGGTGCGGTCATGTCACACACACCCATGCCTGACCTCTTCAGTGCCTTCGACCCCCGTCCGGACGCTGCCCACCCGACCCCGGCGCCGCCGACGGAGCGCCGCGCCGCGCGTGCAGCCCCAGACCTGTTGGAGGGGCTCAACCCGGCGCAGCGGGAAGCGGTCGTGCACCAGGGATCACCCATCCTCGTGGTTGCCGGCGCCGGCTCCGGCAAGACGCGGGTTCTCACCCGCCGCATCGCCTGGCTGGTTGCCGAGCGCAACGTGCACCCGGGATCCATCCTGGCGATCACCTTCACCAACAAGGCTGCCGCCGAGATGCGCGAGCGGGTCATCGACGTGGTCGGCAATCGGGCCAAGTTGATGTGGGTGTCCACCTTCCACTCCGCCTGTGTCCGGATTCTTCGCGCCGACATCGATCGTTTCGGCATGGACAAGCGGTTCTCGATCTACGACGACACGGACGCCAAGCGACTGATGACACTGGTTACCAGAGAACTGGATCTCGATCCGAAGCGGTATCCGGTGCGAGCGATCATGAACTGGGTGTCGAACTGCAAGAACGAGCTGATCGACCACGAGTCGGCCGGTTCGCACACCAGCAATCCCAACGAGGAGGTGTATGCGGAAGCCTACCGCGAGTACCAGCGCCGACTGGTGGCAGCCAACGCGCTGGATTTCGACGACCTGATCATGACGGCCGTGCACCTGCTGCAGGCCTTCGGTGATCTGCGGGAGAGCTACCGTCGCCGTTTCCGGCACGTCTTGGTGGACGAGTACCAGGACACCAACCACGCCCAGTACGAATTGGTCAGGCAGCTGTCGGCGAAGATCGACACCCCCGATGTGACTGACCCGACGGTCCTGGTGGACCCGGCCGAGTTGATGGTCGTCGGGGACTCGGACCAGTCGATCTACGCGTTCCGGGGCGCCACCATTCGCAACATTCTCGACTTCGAATCGGATTTTCCGGGTGCCCGCACCATCATGCTGGAGCAGAACTACCGCTCCACGCAGAACATCCTGAACGCGGCCAATTCAGTGATTGCCCGGAACGCGAACCGACCCGAGAAACGGTTGTGGAGCGATTCAGGTGCCGGCGACCTGATCATCGGCTACGTCGCCGACACCGAACATGACGAGGCACAGTTCATCGCCAACGAGATCGATGCGCTCAGCGACGCCGGGAAGACGCGCTACGGCGATGTGGCCGTCTTCTACCGCACCAATGCACAGTCGCGCGCGCTGGAAGAGGTCTTCATTCGGGTCGGGCTGCCCTACAAGGTTGTCGGAGGCGTTCGCTTCTACGAACGCCGCGAGGTTCGCGATGCGATCGCTTATCTGCGTTCGATCACGAACCCGGCCGACGACGTCTCCGTCCGCAGGATCCTGAACGTACCCAAACGCGGCATCGGGGACCGGGCGGTGGCCGCGGTTGAGCTGTTCGCCGCTGCCGAGTCGCTCACCTTCTCCGAAGCGCTGGATCGGGTGGCGGAGATCAACGGGCTTGCCACCCGCAGCGCCAACCAGATCGCGGGATTCGCCGAGATGATGGCGGCGCACCGGCAGTTGGTGGCCGCTGGCAACTCCGCCGACGAAGTGCTCACGTCCATCCTGTCGGCGTCGGGATACCTCGCTGAACTGGAGAGCAGCAGCGATCCACAGGACGAGACACGCGTCGAGAACCTGATCGAGTTGGTCAGTGTCGCCGGCGAGTTCGTGGCGGCCGCCAACACCGTTGACCTCGACCAGGAGATCGGTGACGACGAGACCGAAGCGGAGCTGGAGGAATCTGCGCCGGACGACTCGCTGCCTGCGTTCCTGGAGAGGATCGCACTGGTCGCTGACGCCGATCAGATCCCCGACAACGATCCCGACGACGACGGTGTCGTCACATTGATGACGCTGCACACCGCCAAGGGACTTGAGTTCGACACCGTGTTCCTCAGCGGGTGCGAGGATGGCGTGTTCCCGCACATGCGGGCCCTGATGGACGCCCACGAGCTGGCCGAGGAGCGTCGACTGGCTTATGTGGGCATTACGCGAGCGAGGCGTCGGCTGTACGTCACCAGGGCCGCAGTTCGCGCGGCATGGGGGGCGCCACAGTACAATCCCGCCAGCAGGTTCCTGGAGGAGTTGCCCAGTCATTTGATGGATTGGCGACGCACCGGGAAGGATCTCACCAGTTGGGCGGCGACGTCCGCGACCCGCTCGTCGAGGTCATGGAGTCAGACATCCACCACAACGGGGTTCGGGACGGCTTCGTCGAAACCTCGGGGGTTGTCGGTTGCTGCCGGTGACAGAGTCCTGCATGCCACCTTCGGTATGGGGAGCGTGATCGCCACGTCGGGGACAGGGGAGCAGGCAAAGGCCGACGTCGACTTCGGTTCAGCCGGACTGAAGCGCTTCCTGCTCAAAGTGGCGCCGATGGAGAAGCTCTGATCGGCTCACAGTCGAACGCCGAGTGACAGCAGGAAGCTGACCGGGTTCGAGGTGGAGTAGACATCGCCCGGGGTGGTGCCTGCCGGGTAGTACTCGAAGTGCAGGTGCGGGCCGAAGGTGCGGCCCGTCATGCCGACGTAGCCGATGACCTGGCCGGGCTTGACCGTCTGACCGGGGCTGACCACTGCGCGTGACAGGTGCGCCGAAAGGGTGGATCCACCGCCGGCGTGGTGGACGACCACGTGGATTCCGGCCCAACCACCACCTGTCGGGCTGCCGACGACTCCTGCGGCCACGGCGCGAACCGGTGTGCCGACCGGAGCCGAGAAGTCCTGACCGGTGTGCCAGCGTGCCCATGAACCGGTCTGTCCCCACGAAGCACCGATCGAGTAGCTGCCGGGAGCGATTGGAGCGGCGCCACCACGGTTGGAGACGGCTGAAGCGGCCACCACAGCGGCCGCATTGCTTGTCGCGGCAGTCCCGGAGGCCTTGGCGGCGGCGGCTTGCTTGCGGAGAAGCTCTGTAGCCTTACGCTTCTCCTCGGCGATCCGCTTGGATTCGGCCTTGATTCGCTTCTGATCGGCAGCCAGTTCCTTGTCCCGCAGCCCGTCGCCCTGCTCGGTGGCGTAGGCCATCACGGTGCTGGCAGACTGGCCGATGATGGTTTCACGCTGCTTGGCGACCTCGGCGGAGATCGCCTTGGACAGCTCGGTGCGCACTGCGCTGCGGGTGACCGAGTCGCCCTTGTTCGCGAATGCGGTCAGGCCACCGTCGGTGGTCGCCTGCTGGGAGCGCTTGTCGACCTGGGACTGCACCTGCTGGCTCAGCGACAGCGGAGCGGGCTTGGGCTCGGCCTTGCTGGTGTCGGGATTCTCGGCGTCAACCACCATTGACGAGCTGTCCATGGTCTTCGCGGTCGGTGAGCTGGCCATCATCACGCCGGCACCCATCACCAGGCCGAGGCTGCCAATCGACGCCGCAGCCAGGCTTCGCTTTGCCCGGGGTGTGCTGACTTGGTCGCCGTCTGAAGGCAGGGTGTCGAGATCGTGGAGTTCGGCCAGATCTGCGGTCGCCGCGACCTCCAAACGGTGGGCGGCTCGGCTGGTGCTGAAGAGGCTGAGAGGCACAGTACTCCTAAAAGAGTCTTGGTGTCAGGCAACCACCGCGAGCGGTGGCTGGTGTCGGATGGTTTCCCTGATCCGTATGAGTACTACCTTAGCATTTCTCAGGAACCAGCCAAAATCGGCCCCCGTGATCTCGACCGCATCCCTATGGCTAGGTGTCTTGACGAGTCTGATCATCCTCAGGAAAGCTCCGGTGTCAACCGTGCGAGCTTCACGACCCTCACGGAACCCCGCGTGCGCCCGGCACCGCTGATTGCTAGTGTCACAAGCGAAGCCGTACGGCGCTGACGCCCCGGCTGAGACGATGCGCCAGGAGTGATTCGATGGACCTCTACGAGTACCAGGCTCGTGACCTGTTCGAGAAGCATGGAGTACCCGTTTTGCGGGGCATGGTCGCGACTACGCCCGAGGAAGCCCGCGCCGCCGCCGAGAAGCTCGACAGCAAGGTCGTGGTGGTGAAGGCGCAGGTGAAGACCGGTGGGCGAGGCAAAGCTGGTGGCGTCAAGCTGGCGAAGAGTCCGCAAGAGGCTGAAGATGTGGCCCGGAACATTCTGGGCATGGACATCAAGGGTCACATCGTGCACAAGGTGATGATCACAGAGGGGGCCGAGATCGACGAGGAATACTACTTCTCGCTGTTGCTGGATCGCAGCAATCGTCGCTATCTGGCGATGGCCAGCCGCGAGGGCGGGGTGGAGATCGAAACCCTCGCGGTGGAGCAGCCTGACGCGCTGGCCAGGGTGGCAGTGGATCCTCTGGTGGGAATCGACAGGGCGAAGGCGGACGAGATCGTCGAGGCGGCTGGCTTCGCCGAGGAGGACCGCGAACAGATCGCTGAAGCGCTGATCAAACTGGGCGAGGTGTACACCAAGGAGGATGCCACTCTGGTGGAGGTCAACCCACTGGTGAAGGTGGCTGACGGCCGGATCATCGCACTGGACGGCAAGGTGACTCTGGATGCCAATGCCGACTTCCGCCACCCCGAACACGAGGAACTGACTGACATCCAGGCGACCGATCCGCTGGAGCGCAGGGCCGCGGAGATGGGCCTGAACTACGTCAAGTTGGTCGGCAATGTCGGCATCATCGGCAACGGCGCCGGTTTGGTGATGAGCACTCTGGACGTGGTGGCCGAGGCGGGTAAGGACTTGCCCGGGCACCCCCACCCGGCGAACTTCCTGGACATCGGCGGCGGCGCATCGGCAGAGGTGATGAGTGACGGGCTGGACCTGATCCTCTCCGACGAGCGGGTCAAGAGCGTCTTCGTCAACGTCTTCGGCGGGATCACCTCGTGCACCGCAGTGGCAGAGGGCATCAACCAGGCGCTGGACATGCTGGGGGACAAGGCCTCCAAGCCGCTGGTGGTACGGCTCGACGGAAACGCTGTGGAGGAAGGCCGCGCCATGCTGAGCGAGAAGGACCACCCCCTGGTGCAGGTCGTGGAGACCATGGACGAGGCCGCGCGACGAGCCGCAGAACTGGCTGCCGAGGCCACCGACGAGAATCAGGAGGCCTGAGATGGCTATTCTGCTGGATGACAACTCCGTGATCATCGTGCAGGGAATGACGGGTTCCGAAGGCCGAAAGCACACCCAGCTGATGCTGCGGGCCGGCTCTCGAATCGTCGGTGGGGTCACCCCGGGCAAAGGTGGCCAGTCAGTGGAGTTCGAGAACGGACAGAGCGTCGACATCCACGACTCGGTCGCCGAGGCCGTGGAGGCAACTGGTGCCAACGTGTCGGTGATCTTCGTTCCTGCCAGGTTCGCGAAGAAGGCGGTGCTGGAGGCCATCGAGGCCGAGATTCCGCTCGTTGTCTGCATCACAGAAGGAATTGCCGTCGCCGACACCGCAGAGTTCTTCACCATGAGTCAGGGCAGCAAGACCCGCATCGTCGGTCCGAACTGCCCCGGTGTGATTTCACCGGGCAAGTCGAACGCCGGGATCATTCCAGCGAACATCGCCGGGGCGGGCAGGATCGGGTTGGTCAGCAAGTCCGGCACGCTCACCTATCAGATGATGTACGAGCTGCGCGACATCGGTTTCTCGACCTGCGTGGGTATTGGCGGCGACCCGATCGTCGGCACCACCCAGATCGATTGCCTGAAGGAGTTCCAGGCGGATCCCGAGACCGACGCCATCGTGATGATCGGTGAGATCGGAGGCGACGCGGAGGAGCGGGCAGCCGAGTACATCAAGGAGAACGTCACCAAGCCGGTCATCGGCTACGTTGCAGGCTTCACCGCCCCCGAAGGCAAGACGATGGGGCATGCCGGTGCCAGCGTCTCCGGCTCGTCCGGGACGGCCCTGTCGAAGAAGGAAGCACTTGAGGCGGCCGGAGTGCGGGTTGGGCACACTCCTTCAGAGGCT
>JAGXHS010000064.1 GCA_024636075.1 Propionibacteriaceae bacterium | reverse complement strand
GGAATGTTCCCGTGCTTCTTCGGCGGCAGCGAGGCGCGCTTGTTCCGGAGCAGCCGCAACACCCGGATCACTTCCGTGCGGGTCTCGTGCGGGTGGATCACCTGATCGATGTAGCCACGCTCGGACGCTACATACGGGTTGGCGAGTTCATCGTTGTACTCGGTGATGAGCTGCTGTCGGCGGGCCTCAGGGTCGGCGTGGTTGGCCAGCTCCTTGGAGTACAGGATGTTGACAGCACCTTCCGCGCCCATCACCGCGATCTGCGCAGTTGGCCAGGCAAGGTTGATGTCGGCACCCAGGTGTTTGGAGCCCATCACGTCGTATGCCCCGCCGTAGGCCTTGCGGGTGATCACCGTGATCAGCGGCACCGTCGCCTCGGCATAGGCGTAGATGAGTTTGGCCCCACGGCGGATGATGCCAAGATGCTCCTGGTCGACTCCGGGCAGGAAGCCCGGAGTGTCCTCGAACGTCAACACGGGAATGTTGAAACAGTCGCAGGTGCGGATGAAGCGCGCCGCCTTCTCCGCCGCGTTGATGTCCAGACACCCGGCGAGCTGGGTCGGTTGGTTCGCCACCACCGCGATCGGACGACTCTCGATCCGGCCGAGTCCGCACAGGATGTTCGGGCCGAACAGTTCCTGGATCTCCAGGAACTCCCCGTCGTCCAGGACCGCGCGGATCACCGTGCTCATGTCGTAGGGCTGGTTCGGTGCATCCGGGATCAGGGTGTCCAGACTGCGGTCGGTGTCGCTGATGGACAGATCGACGGGTCGATCGTCGTGGATCGGCGGATTTGCCAGGTTGTTGTCCGGCAGGTAGCTCAACAGATCACGGACGAACTCCAGGGCATCCGATTCGTCAGCGGCCAGATAGTGGGCGTTGCCGGACAGCGTGTTGTGGGTTCGTCCGCCACCCAGTTCCTCCATGCTGACGGTCTCACCGGTGACGGTCTCGATCACACTGGGACCGGTGATGAACATCTGCGAGGTCTTGTCGACCATGATGGTGAAGTCGGTCAGGGCCGGGGAATAGACGTGGCCGCCGGCAGCAGCTCCCATGATCACCGATATCTGCGGTATCACGCCGGAGGCATGGGTATTGCGCCGGAAGATCTCTCCGTACAGACCCAGCGACACCACACCTTCCTGGATCCGGGCTCCGCCGCCCTCGATCAATCCGATCAGCGGGCAACCGGTCTTCAGCGCGAAGTCGATGATCTTGCAGATCTTTTCCCCGTACACCTGGCCGAGGGCGCCACCGAAAATGGCGACGTCCTGGCTGAACACGCACACCGGTCGGTTGTCGATGGCACCCATCCCGATGATCACGCCGTCCCCGTAGGGTCGCTTGGCCGCCATCTGGAATGAGGTCGAACGATGCCGCGAGAACTGGTCAAGTTCAGCGAAGCTGCCCTCGTCCAAGAGGGCCAGAACGCGCTCCCGGGCGGTCATCTTTCCGCGGGAATGCTGCCGCTCGACCGCCTGTGGGGTGGCGGCGTTCACCGCTTGGTCGATCTTGAGATCCAGATCAGCCAGCTTGCCGGCCGTGGTGTGGATGTCGATCTCCATGACATGACAGTAGCGATGCCCGGCTCGCTAAGCTGAGCTGGTGTCAGATTCGGGTGCGTCCAGCACTGACCAGCTGCGTTCAAGGCTTGCCGAGGCCGGACTCAGATGGTCGTCCGCCAACTGGGTGGACTCCACCGGCTCGACCAACCGTGACCTCGCACGACGTTTCCGGGCCGGCCAGCTCGAGGAGTCGGTGGTGGTCAGCGACCACCAGGGCGAGGGTCGGGGCAGACTCGACAGGGCGTGGCAGGCGCCGCCCGGCACGTCGCTGGCGATCTCGGCCCTCGTCCGGCCGAACCGGGATCTGCGTGACTGGTCCTGGTTGCCGCTGGTCGCCGGGGTGTCGGTCTGCCAAGGATTGCAGCGCAGCTGCGCTGCCGCTGTGGGGCGTTTCACGGTGAAGTGGCCCAATGACGTCCTACTGGATGAGCGCAAGGTCTGCGGGATCCTGGTTGAGCGGGTGGAGTCGGACAGCAACGCTGCTGCGGTGATCGGCATGGGGGTCAACCTGACGATGACCCACGAGCAGTTGCCCATCCCGACGGCGACGTCGCTGGGCATTGCCGGGTTCGGTCCCGAGCCGGTGCAGGTCGTGGTCGACGTCCTGGCAGCACTGGATGCGAACCTCGAGCGCTGGGGCGCCACCGGTGAGCTGCGCCGCGGCTACCGCCAGTACTGCGACACGATCGGCAGAGAGGTGCGGGTGTCACTCAGCGAACGCACCGTCGTGGACGGCGTGGCCGACGACGTGGACGATGCTGGACGTCTGCTGGTGCGCACCGCGACGGGACGGCGTGCCTTCGCTGCAGGCGACGTGCAGCACCTGCGCCGGGTGCTGGGGCCGGGATGGTGACTCAATCCACCGATCGAAAGATGACCAATCGCTGCAGCAGGAAATTGAACACGCTCGCCACGGCCTGAGCGATCACGAAGCCCACCACCTGGGCGGTGACGAAGCTGCCGCTCCAATCCGCCACCAGTGGGAAGCACACTGCGAACAGGCCGACCTGGACGACGAACGTGCAGCCGTAGAGCACCAGCACCTGGATGAAGCGGCGCGCGGAACGACCAGCGACGAAGGTCCACCGCCGGTTCAGCAGGTAGGCCGTGCAGGTTCCGAGCAGGAACGAGCAGGCCTTTGCGGGGGTGTGCTCCACGCCGAACGCCATCAACGCCACCAGACTGCCGAAATCGACGACGGCAGCAAACAATCCGACGACCAGGAACCGGGAAGCCTGAACGTGCAGCGGATGGCGAGTCATGGGGACCTTTGGAGCAGATGAAGCGTGGCGGCTGCCGCCCAGTCTCGCAGAGATCAGCCCCAACACCCGGAACCCGGCTCACGCGGCCCCCTCCTGCTCGAGCGCCAGCGTCCGGACGTCCGGCGGAGGGACATTTTCCCGATATCTCGGTCAAATGACCCGAGATCGGGCCTAAAGGGCGACGTTTGACCGAGAAAACGGGAAAACGAGCGTCCCGGGGGTGTCTGGGGGTCGCTTGGTCGATATCTCGGGCAAATGGTTGGTGGCGCACAGGGGGCCTGACGCTCTCGATCTGCGAGCTCGCGGTGCAGACTCCGGCCCAGTCGCTCGCCGGGTTCACCTTCACGAAGTAGGCGGTCACTCGCCTCACACCGCTAGGGTGTGGGTCGTGTCCACCTCAGCTGCCCCATTCCGGCACACGATTGGCACGCCCAGGTACACGATCGGCATTGTGGGGGGTGGCCAGCTGGCGCGGATGATGCACCAGGCCGGTATTCCGCTCGGTGTCACGGTGCGGTTGCTCGCGGAGGGACCCGACGTCTCCGCAGCCCAGGTGGTGCACGACGTCACCGTCGGCGACTACACCGACGGGGACACGCTGAACCGGTTCGCGGATGGCTGTGACGTGATCACCTTCGACCACGAACACGTCCCCACCGCACTGTTGCACGATCTCGAAAGCCAGGGCATCGCCGTGCGTCCGGGGCCCGAAGCGCTGCAGCATGCGCAGGACAAAGCCGTGATGCGGCGCCGGATGGCCGACATCGGGGCGCCGAATCCGCGGTACCGGATCTGCGCCGGTCCGGATGAGCTGATCGCCTTCGGCGATGAGCACGGATGGCCGATGATCGCCAAGGCGTCCCGCGGAGGCTACGACGGCAAGGGCGTGTGGAAGCTGGACTCGGCCGACGACGCGGCAGAGCCCTTCGCCGGGATGAAGCAACACAGCGCCGGTGAGCAGGTGGTGATCATCGCCGAGGAGTACATCGACTTCGCTCGGGAGCTTTCGGCCCTGGTGGTCCGGTCACCATCAGGGCAAGCCGTGGCCTACCCGGTCACCGAATCGGTGCAGACCAATGGCATCTGCACCGAGACCACCACCCCCGCCCCACGACTGCACCCTGAGCAGGCCATCGCTGCCCAACATCTTGCACTGCGGATTTCCGGCGAGCTGGGCGTGGTCGGAGTGCTGGCGGTGGAACTGATGCAACGCCGTGAAGAGGGCGGGCGCGACGGTGGCCTGGTCGTCAACGAGTTGGCGATGCGGCCCCACAACACCGGGCACTGGAGCATCGACGGGGCACGGACCAGCCAGTTCGAGAACCATCTGCGAGCGGTGTTGGACCTGCCGCTGGGAGATCCCGGGCTCACCGCGCCATGGACGGTGATGACCAATGTGCTGGGTGGCACGGAGGCTGATCTGACCGGAGCGCTGCTGCACTGCTTCGCCCGCGACCGCGATGTCCGGGTTCACCTGTACGGAAAAGAGGTGACGCCGGGCCGAAAGGTGGGCCATGTCACCTGCAGTGGCACCGACCTCGCCGACGTCACCCGGCGTGCTCGCCACGCCGCCAACCACCTGATGGGAGAACAGCATGACTGAAACGGCGATCGTCAGCATCGTGATGGGTTCCGACTCGGACTGGCCCACGATGGAACCCGCTGCCGCAGTGTTGGAAGAGTTCGGTGTCGCACACGAGGCGGATGTGATCTCTGCGCACCGGATGCCGGACGAGATGGTTCGTTACGGCCGCGAAGCGCACCAGCGGGGTGTCCGGGTGATCATCGCCGGGGCAGGGGGAGCAGCGCATCTGCCGGGGATGCTGGCCTCCCTGACTCCGCTGCCGGTGATAGGTGTGCCGGTGGCGTTGAAGCACCTGGACGGAATGGACTCGTTGATGTCCATCGTCCAGATGCCGAGCGGTGTGCCGGTGGCCACAGTCGCCATCGGCAACGCGCGCAACGCCGGATTGCTGGCGGTGCGGATGCTGGCGGTCAGCGACGAGACGCTGCGCGGCAAGATGCTCGACTTTCAGTCCGCGCTCCGCGACACCGCTCTGGCGAAGGGCGAGGCAGTGCGCGGGTTCACCCGCTGAGCCCGAAGCCGCACGCGTTCTGGTATTGGTTCACGCCACGTCGCGCCGACGGAACAGCAACCACCCCGCCACCGCAAGCACCGCCAGCACCGCCAGCAGCTCAAGACCTGCGTGGGTGTTGCTGATGGTGCCGGTCATGGATTCGCAGCTGTAGATGCCGGTGTCCGACGGACTGCACTCCTGGTAGCGGTACTGGGCGCTGCCCTGGATCCAGGCCTGCACATTGCCGGTGAGCAGGAGCGGGTGGAGCCATGTTGCGAAGTTCACCAGGATGGATTCCACCAGCACCAGGTAGCCGATCCCGATCCCGATCACCGCTGCGGTGTGCCGGGTGATGAAGCCGAGGGCCGCGCCGCCAGCAGCGGCCACCGCCGTCAGCAGCACCGCGCGCAGTGACGACCAGCCTTGGTGCGCCCAGAACCCGGCCTCCACGGTGGTGTCCTGATTGTTCAGCTGGGCAACGAGCAGTCCGCCACCGGTGAGCAGCGCGATCGCCACCGCTCCCAGCGCCAGACCGCCGAGCGCAACCGCCAGCAGTTTCGTGGCGTACACCCTGCTCCGCCGTGGCTCGAACGTCAGCCAGTTCCCGATCGAGCCGGTGGCGAACTCCGCGCCGACCATTGAGGCACCGATGAGCACCGCGCCCAGCGCCACGAGCATGCCCGCCACCAGGGGCACCGGCGCCTGGGTCTCAGCCAGCGTGGGTTGCGGATGGAGGTACTGGTTCTTTGTCGGCGTGAGCTCGTCGCAGTTGAAGTCGACGCCCGGTTCCATCTGCTGATTGGCCGCCTCGTCCTGCTTGCACTGCGCAATCTGTTCGGCGCTGTTCCGTTCCCAGTCGTCCAGGGCTCGCTGGTATGCCTGCTCCGAACGGGCGATCTCCTCCGCGGTCGGGGCCTTCGTGCTGGTGAACATCGCGAACGTGAACAGTGCGGTGGCGGCAATGATGCCCAGCACCGTGAACAGTGTGATGCGCCGGCGCAGTACCCGACGCCACTCGGCTCTGAACAGTCGCCACATCACAGGTGTCCTTCCGAGCTTGGATGCTGCCGGGCCTCGGAGCCGTCGAAGTGGGCTTCCGGTCCGCTGCCCCGGGTGAGTTCCAGGAACACCGATTCCAGGTCGCGGCGCACCGGGAACAACTCATCCGGGTAGAGGCCCTCGCGGGCCAACACCTCAGAGATCACCGCTGGCCGCTCAGCTCCGTCAACGAGCAACACCGCTCCGGACGGTCGCACCGTCAGCCGTGACGCCGTGAGAACCTCGGCAGCCCGGCGTGGATCCGAAACCACCACCCGGACGGTGTTGCTGCCGTGGCCCATCACGTCGGCCACCGTGCCATCTGCCAAGAGCTTTCCCCGCCCGATGATCGTCACCGTGTCCGCCACCTGCTCCACTTCGGACAGGATGTGGCTGGAGACCAGCACTGCGCGTCCCTCACGTCCAAGGGCTCGCATCGTTTCACGGATCTCGTGGATGCCGGCGGGGTCCAAACCGTTGGTGGGCTCATCGAAGATCAACACCTGCGGATCCTTGAGCAGGGTCCCGGCCACGGCGAGCCGCTGCTTCATGCCGAGCGAATAGGTACGGAATGCGTCTCCCGCTCTATCCCGCAGCCCCACCTGGTCAAGCACGCTCTCGACCTTGTCCCGCTCGACCCCGATGGCGTCAGCCGTCAGCTCCAGGTTCAGCCGTCCGGAGAAGTTCGGAAAGAACCTGGGTTGCTCCACGATGGCGCCGATGGAATTGATCACTGCGGGTAGGTGCTGCGGCACCTGATGCCCGAGTATCCGCATCGAGCCGCCATCGGAGCGGATCAGCCCCAGCAACATCCGGATGGTGGTGGTCTTGCCGGACCCATTCGGTCCGAGGAAACCGTGCACTCCCGTCAGTGGAACCAGCAGGTCCAGGTCGTCGACGGCCACCTGTCGCCCTCGACGGGTCCGGTACACCTTGCGAAGCGCGCGAGCTTCGATGGCGAAATCGGCTGAGGCGCTGTCGGTGGTGACCATGGCCGGCTCCTGTCTGTCCAGTACACAGCGTGCTGCCGTGCCGATGCGGCTCACACTGGTGGAGGTTGATGCTACTTGGCGAATTCGTCGAGCCGTGAGGTGTCTCCGGAGGCGATCTGGCCGAACATGTCCTTGGCGGCGTTCTCGTCCCAGATGACCGATGATCCTGCTGGGGTGGTCGCGTTGGGATTGGACACCGGCACGGTCAGGGTGAGGCCGTTGCCGATCGAGACGCTGTACATCCCTCGCACCAGACCGGGAAGTGCGGTGAGGCCGGTGTTGGCGCCTCGGCGGAGTGAATCTTTCGCCGCCCAGTTCACCCGGAACCACCGGATCGGGTTCAGCACCGTCCACGGGCTGACAATCTTGTGGACCAGCAGTCCGATCACCTCACGTTGTCGCTGCATCCGCCCGAAGTCGCCCTGCGGATCGGCTTTTCGCATCCGCACATAGCCGAGCGCGGTGACGCCGTTCAGCGTCTGGCATCCAGCTTGCAGGTCGAGGTGGGAGTCCTGGTCCTGGATCGGATTGTCGAGGCAGACGTCCACCCCGCCAACGGCATCCACCACGCCGACGAACCCGGTGAAGCCCACCTCCAGGTACCCATCCATCCGCAGTCCGGTGTTCTGCTCGACAGTCTGCATGAGCAGCTTCGGGCCGCCCAAGGCATAGGCTGCGTTCAATTTGCTGCGCCCCTGGCCCGGGATGGCGACGTAGGAGTCCCTCGGCAGGCTGATCAGCACGGATCGTCCCGTGCGCGGCGTGTAGAGGATCATCATGGTGTCGGTCCGGCTTCCGTCGGTGCTGCCGGTGCCCAGCTCGATGCGTTGCTGCTGAGTGAGGTCTTGACGGGAATCGGATCCGACCAACAGGATCGCCGTTCCCGGCTGGTTCGCCGGTCGGTCACCCTCGGGAATGCTGTCCACCGTGCTGCCGAGACTCCACGCCAGCAACGGCATCGCCAACAGGTAGACCAACCACAGCACCAGCAGGGCGCCAAGCGTGCGCAGCACCCGGCCACGGCGACGCCGCCGACGACGCGCCGGCGGTCTACCAGCCTTTCGGGGTGACGCAGGCTGTCGGGGTGGCGGAGGGGTTCGCTGGCCGCTCCCGCGGGGACCGGGCTTCTGCTGTGGTGCTCCGCGGAGCGCCGCGAGCTCGTCCGGGCCCATCGCCGTGGTGTCTTCGCGAGACTTCGGGCGCGGCGAGCCGTAGAGCCAGCCGAGATCCTCTCGGCGACGCCGTTCGTCGCTGTTGTCCACCATGAGGTCCACGGTAGCGGGTCGGTCGCCGACAGCCGTCCAGCGGCGTGCCTTACCGGTGCCGCGCCGCCCGGGGGGTGATACTTGAGCGATCCTTATCGTTCCTTCCCCAGCAGGACAGGTGATATTTGTGTCGAGTGCCTCGCAACCCTCGCGCATCCGGCCCGTTGCCCATCCCGCCACCGAGTCGATGGTGATTCTGGAGCGCAGCAGCGGTGTCAAGCTCCGCCGGGGGCTGGGTTTTCTGTTGGGCACCCTGCTCGTACCCGGTTCGGCGCAGCTGTTCGCGGGCAACAAGGCCGTCGGTCGTCTCGCGGTGCGGATCTGGGCAGTCGTGCTGTCACTCCTGCTGCTTCTCGGGCTGCTGGTACTGCTGAACCGTGGTGCGGCGATCGGGTTGGTGGCAAACGGGACGTTCCTGCGACTGCTGCAGCCCGTCCTGATGGTGCTCGGACTCGGCTGGGCGGGGCTGGTACTCGACTCCTGGCGGTTGGCGCAGCCAATGCGTATGCAACGATCGCACCGATTCGGCTTCGGCATCACCGCGCTGGTGGTGGCCGTCGCGCTGGGGTGGACGGCGATCGCAGCCGGGCAGGCGGTGCGGGCACAGGGGGACATGCTCAGCACCGTGCTCGCAGGCGGCGGCAGCAACGAGCACAATGACGGCCGACTGAACGTCCTGCTGCTGGGCGGCGACGCAGGCGCCGATCGTGACGGCCTGCGACCTGATTCCATCACGGTCGCCTCGGTGGACGTGGACACCGGACGGACGGTCCTGTTCAGCCTCCCCCGCAACATGGAGGCGGTCCCTCTCGGCGAAGATTCACCACTGCGCCCCCTCTACCCCGGCGGCTACGATTGTGAAGACCACAGTTGCATGCTGAACGCCGTCTACACCCTGGCGGAGGCACACACGGACCTGTTCCCGGGCGAAGAGCGCCCCGGTGTGGTCGCCACCCGCCAAGCTGTGGAAGCGATCCTGGGCCTGAAGATCAACTACTACGCGATGATTGACCTGGAGGGCTTCAGCGGGCTGATTGACGCTGTCGGTGGCATCACCCTGGACATCGGACGCCGGGTGCCGATCGGCGGCGGCACCTCCAAGGTGAGCGGATACATCGAGCCGGGTAAGGGCGTGCAGCTCGATGGCTACCACGCACTGTGGTTTGCCCGTTCTCGACATGGATCGAGCGACTACGATCGGATGCTGCGGCAGAAGTGTGTGATGAGCGCCATGCTCAACCAGCTGGACCCGGTGAAGGTGCTGGGCAACTTCAAGGAGCTTGCGGCGGCCGGCAAGCAGATCGTCGCCACCGACGTGCCCAGCGCGGATGTCAGCATGCTGATCGATCTCGCCACGAAAGCGCGTTCGCTGCCGGTGAGCTCGGTGTCCTTCGCACCACCCCTGATCTATCCGGGAACCCCAGACCTGGAGAAGATTCGCAGCACCGTGCAGAGCACTGTCGCGCACTCCCAAGATCTGGACAAGGCTCCCGACGTGACCCCGGAACCGACTTCCGCGTCCACAGGTGTCGCGGAACCATCCGGCGAAGGATCGAGTTCCCAGCCGGCGACCGCCGCTGCGGGGGAGTCAGGGGGTGGCCAGGCGCAGCCGCCCCCGTCGGGCAACGGAACACCGCAGGCCACCACTGACGACATCGCTGCGGTGTGCAGTGTCGGCTGATCACATGGGATGATGCAGCGGTGATTGAGTCGCACAACGGACCGTCGACGCCGCATGGTGCAGCCTTTCCTGCCGTCAGCGTGATCATGCCGGTGCTCAATGAGGAGGAGCACCTGGCGCGATCACTGGACCACGTGCTGCGGCAGGAATATCCCGGTGCCGTGGAGGTGGTGGTGGCTGTCGGACCGTCGAGGGACGATAGCCGGCGGATTGCCGATGAACTCGCGACCCGGGATCCGCGCATCGTGGTCGTGGACAATCCCACCGGCACCACTCCGAACGCTCTGAACCTGGCCGTCGCCGCGAGCCACTACGACATCATCCTTCGGGTGGACGCGCACGGCGAACTTGCTGCGAACTACATCGGCATCGCAGTGGAGTTGTTGCAGCGGACCGGTGCGGCAAATGTTGGTGGCGTGATGGCGGCACAGGGCCAGACCCCCTTCGAAGAAGCGGTGGCCGCCGCCTACAACTCCCGATTGGGTCTGGGTGGCGGGAGCTTCCACCTGAAGGACTCGCCCGAGGGACCCGCCGACACCGTGTTCCTCGGTGTCTTCCGGCGTGAGGTGTTGCTCGAGGTAGGCGGCTTCGACGCAGAACTCCAACGCGCCCAGGACTGGGAGCTCAACTACCGGCTGCGCAAAGCCGGTCACACCGTGTGGTTCTCGCCACGTTTGCAGGTCACCTATCGACCCCGGTCGACGGTCCGGGGATTGATGGGGCAGTTCTTCCGAACGGGGCAATGGCGCCGCGAGGTGATCCGGAGGAACCCCGAAACCGCCAGCGCCCGCTATCTGGCCCCCCCGATCGTAGTCCTGGGCGCGGCCGGGGGAACGGTGATCGGTGCCGCCGGACTGTTGGCGTCCAGTCGCGTCCTCACCGCCGGCTGGCTGGCGCCAGCGGGCTACTTTGCCGGCATCCTGGTCGGATCGGCCATGCTCCGGAAACGACTTCCCTGCCAAGTTCGCGCCCGACTTCCGCTGGTCCTCGTGGTGATGCATCTGTCGTGGGGAACGGGCTTCCTGGTCGGCGTGCGGGAGGGGACATCGCCCCCGTCTGCCACCTGATCCGGCGCTCTGCCCCCCTGAGGGTGTTCAGCCGGCGGATTCGGCAGCAGCGATCTGCCGTCTCCTCACCTCGTCCATCTCGCCGGTGACCAGAACCCAGGACCCATGTCCGAGCAACGTCGAAGCCAGCCGCTGGCAGTACTGGCGCGGGTCCGGGTACCCGCTGATCAGCCGACGCTCCGATCGTGGGTCAAGCGCCGCGAGCGAGCCGTGGGTGAGGGTCACGTCGTCGCCCACCAACCCGGGCTGGTGCGCCTCGCGTCCTGCCGCCCAGTGCAGATCGGGTTGGCTCAGCACCTCTGCGTAGTCGTTGACTCCGGCAGGCAGGTCGGCGAAACCCACCCCGAGCGGATGCAGGGAGCAGGCAACGGTCTCCACACCGGGAATCGGCCGGGGATTCCTGGGTCCGATGACGGCCAGGTCCGCCGAATCCAGACGATCGTGCGGCCGCGCAGTCACCGAACCACCGAGCTGCCAGGTGGCGACCACCCAGACGGCACTGACCCAGTGGGTCGGATAGCGCAGCAACAACGGCAATCCGACATTGCAACCCTCGTCGACGTCCAGCGACACCATCAGGTTCACGGTCTTGTCCACCCAATTGGCGAACGTGATGCCCGAGAGCTCCACCCGGGCCCCGCTCGCTGTGTCGTACCAGGTGATGAAGGGATCAGCACCATGATTGCGGACCCGCTGCTCCAGTGCAGCGATTGGATCGGAGTTCATCGACACATGCTACCGGCCCAAGGGCAAACGGTATCGTGCTGCCCATGCGGCACGTGATGATCATGGCCGGGGGGTCCGGCACCCGGCTCTGGCCCCTCTCCCGACAGGGTGAACCCAAGCAGCTGCTCGACCTGCTGGGCGGACCGAGCCTGCTCCGCCTCGCCCACCAGCGGGTTGCCGGTCAGGTACCCGACGCCAACGTGTGGGTGTGCGCTGGTGCGGCGCACATGGCGACCATTGCGCAGCAATTGCCCGAGGTGCCGTCCGGCAATCTGCTCGGCGAGCCGGTGGGCCGCGACTCGCTGAACGCCATCGCCTGGTCGATGGCAGAGATCATCGGTCGTGACCCTGACGCGGTGGTAGCCGTGCTGACCGCCGACCAGATCATCTCGCCGGTGGAGGTTTTCCGGGACGCGCTGCAGGATGCCTTCCAGATCGCCGAATCCGACAGCACCGCACTGGTCACCTTCGGGGTGATTCCGACCGAGGCGCACACCGGATACGGCTATCTGCACCGCGGAGCGGAGTTGGTCGGCCATCCCGGGTGCAGTGAGATCACCGAGTTCGTGGAGAAGCCCCACGAGGGGCTCGCCAAGGAGTACCTGGCCGGCGGCAACCACTGGTGGAACTCGGGGATGTTCGTCTGGCGGGCCGACACCTGGCTGCGGCAGTTGGAGCTGCTGCTGCCTCGAACCCACCAGATGGTGGCTGACTTGGTTGCGGGACGGGCGACGCTTGCCGAGACATACCCACAGCTGCCCAAGACCTCGGTGGACTACGCCATCATGGAGCCGGTGGCAGCCGGGGGCGGCGATGCCCACGTGGTCGCGGTGCCACTGCAGATCAGCTGGGTGGATCTCGGCGGCTTTGGCGCCTTGTTCGAACAATTGCCCAAGGATGCCGAACACAACGCGACGCGCGGGGCCGTGGTCACTCTCGATGCCCACGACAACCTGCTGATCGACACCCGAGCTCCCGGTTCGGTGCTGGCTGTTGTCGGCATTGCCGAGATGGTGGTGGTGGCGACCGACACCGCCACCCTGGTCCTTCCGATGGCGGCCGCGCAGCGCGTCAAGGACGTTGTGTCGAAGGTTGCCCGGGACGTCTCGCCTGAGCTCGCCTGATCAACACTAGGCTGGAACCGACATCGCCGATCAGGTCGATGCGGAGAGGATGACATGGGTGACACACTGCGCCGCGTCCGGGAGCCGGTCAGCTGGCTGGTCATCATCCTCGGTATCGGCCTCTTCCTGCTCGGTGTGGCGCGACTGGTCTACGAGCTCATTCGGGGAGACACCACTCTTCCGGAAGTGGCGCGCGGCGAAGTCACCCTGCTGCCGGTCTCTCACGTGCTGCTCCTGGTGGCCGTGACACTCTCCTGCATTCTCGTCTCCCCGGTGACCAGGCGTGGACGCACCGTTGTCAGAGTCGCTGCCATGGTCATCCTGGTGGCCGCCCTGACCGAGGCCGCTCTTCTGGTGATCGGGCTCGTCGAGGCTCCGGGTGGTGCCTTCGCCACCGGGCTCGAGATCACCGGGGGTCTGCTGTCATTGGCTTTGAAGGCTGCAGCCGCCTGGTTCCTCTGGCAGGCAGCGCGACACTCGCCTCGTGGTGTCGAGCTACCCGATGCGGACCACACGAATCCCACTGGCAAGGCCGCCGCCTCATCGGTGATCTGGCGGGCTGGCGAGGCCGTGGGTGCCTCGTGGACCCGGGCCGGTGATGCTGCCACCGGCGCCGCTGCCCAGTCGCACGGCGTCGCGGGTGAGAAGAGTGACCGTTGGGACGCCAGCGTCGCCGGGCCGACCGCAGGAGAGGCGAGCCCGGCTGACACCACACCGACCGTGGATCAGCAGATCCAGGATCGCGATTCTGCACCGCGAGCGTGGCCGACTGCCGGGGACCGAGCACGGGGCGAGGACCCGCCGATGTCGTCGGAGGTGGGGGACGAGTCCGACGAAGGCGAGTCGGGGGAGCCACCGGTCTGGCGGAGCGCTCGCGGGGACGCCTGAGCGAAGATATTGAGCGTTGGCTCAGAATGAGGTGAGCAGTTTCGAGCATTCCGCTTGACCCGCGACAATTACAGGCATGTAATTAGATCCAAACGGTGACGTCGCCCCGAAGACGTCATCCGTCGAAAGGAAGTACTCAATGTCTGAACTGCTCACCGCCGTGACGCTCACTGAAGAGGGTTTGTTGGGTTGGCAGGAGCGCGCACTGTGCGCTCAGACGGATCCGGAAGCCTTCTTTCCGGAGAAGGGTGGCTCCACCCGCGAAGCGAAGAAGGTGTGCCAAACCTGTGATGTGAAGCAGGAGTGCCTCG
>JAGXHS010000063.1 GCA_024636075.1 Propionibacteriaceae bacterium | reverse complement strand
GCTGTGTTTCTGCTGCTGGCTGTGTTTCTGTTGCCGGCTGTGTTGTTGCTGCCGGCTGGGTCGACGTGGACGTCCTGTTGAGAGACGGAGAGGTGACCGGGGTGGATGGTGGCTGTGGAGTCGACTCGGTTGACGTGGGTGTACTGCTGGGGGAACCAGATGTGGCCGGGGTGGAGCCGGAGTCGCTGGCGGCTGGTGTCGACAGGGCCGGTGTGGTGGAGGCTGGGACAGTGGTGGAGGCTGGGACACTCGGCGGGCGGGTGCCCGAAGCCGTCTGTGTTGGTGTGGCCTCCGGGTTTGGTTGAACCGTGGCCACAGCTCTTGGCCGGACCGTGGTCACCGGGCCGCTGACTGGCCCGTCAATCTGCGCCGAGGTGTTGCTGTCGCTCTGGCTGGTGGCGTTGCCGGTGAGAACCACGTCGGAAGGGCTGGAGGGCTTGCCGGTCAACCATGGCATCGGATTGGTGAACTGGCCGTTGACCAGAACTTCCAGATGCAGATGGCAGCCTGTTGACCAGCCAGTGTTCCCTGACAGTGCAATTCCCTGCCCGGCGACGACCTTCTGCCCGACGCGCACGCCCAATCCTGAGAGGTGGTTGTAGGTGGTCGACACCCGCAGCCCCGCGATGGTGCCGTGATCAATGATGATTCGGTTGCCATAGGCCATGTTGTAACCGGCGAAGGTGACGGTACCCGGCGCGGCCGCACCGACAGGGGTGCCACAACCGACACCAAAGTCAGTACCGGTATGCAGCTTCCACACCAGCCGAATGGGATGGAATCTCAGACCGAACGGTGAAGTGATCGGCCCCGTCACCGGGTAGCGCAGTGCACGGTCCGAGCCGCCCGGATCACTGATCGTGACGTTGGCCACGCGGAGCACATCCTTGGTGATCTCCGCACGGTCCTGCGCGGCGGCATCATTGCTCTCAGCAGCATCACTCCCGACGCTGGATCGAGTGCCCAGATGCTGGAATCCCATCACCTCGACCACGATCCGTGACGGATCACTGGTCGGTGCCACGCTCGGAATCGCCGCCTGGACGGCGCTGACGGGTTCCGCAACGGGCACAGCGCGGAGGCCGACAGCCTGACTTGTCGGCGCGACGGCGCCTGCGATGACGACCGCGGCAATCACTGCTGAGCTGCCGAGCGAGCATGCCACGGCTGACCGCAACCACCTCACCATGCCACCATTGCCATTCGAGCCATCATTTGTATTGGTCTCCCCCGAGAAGCCGTTAACTGATGTTAGCTGCCAGTTCGCACTACCTCACTACAGCGCGCGGTTTTCTCAGCAGGTGATCAACAAACTGCACCGCTGTTTCTCACATTGGACAGCGGTCAGCCCCGATCGTCGATGATGAACCCTTCGGCGACCAACCAATCATAAGCAACCTGGGTCGGTTCCTCGCCCTCCACGTCGATCCTGGCATTCAGTTCCAACAACGTCTCGTTGGTCAGCTCCGCCGCCACCGGAGCGAACAGGTCCGCAACCTGGGGGTACTCCTCCAGGAACTGCGCTTGCACCACGGGCGACAGGTTGTAGGCCGGGAAGAAGTTTCGGTCATCCTCCAACACCACCAAGTCGAGGGCGACGATCCGTCCGTCAGTGGTGTAGACCTCACCGAAGGTGCAGGCACCTTGATCCGTCGCAGCGTAGATGGCTCCCGTGGCGTAGAGCTTCACGTTGTCCCTCGGGACCCCGGCGCCCAACGGAATGTCGTAGGTCTGCAGCATCGGTAGCAGGCCGTCACTGCGATTGTTGAACTCCGCCTCGACACAGAAAGTGCGTTCAGGGATCGGGATGTCCTGGATCTCGGAGAGTTTGGTGATGCCAAGCGCGTCAGCGTTCGCTCTGTTCATCGCAAAGCCGAAGGTGTTGTTCATCGGTGCCGGCGGTAGCCACACCAACCCGTTCTTGACATCGGCATCTTTGACAGCCTGCCATTGCTTGTGTTCGTCGGGAATCGGATCGGAGTTACCCATGTAGGAGATCCACGCGGAGCCGGTGTATTCCCACATCATCTGCAGCTTCCCGGAGAGCATGGCCTGACGAGCGCTGGAGGAACCGGGAATGTTGGTGAAGTCCTTCACGTCGGCACCGGCGGACTTGAACAGGATCACCGCCATCTTGCCGACCAGCAGCTGCTCGGAGTAGTTCTTGCTGCCCACCGAAACCTTGGCGCCGTCGAAGGACGCCACACCGGCCAACGGACCTGCCAGCTCACCGGACGGGACAAAACCTCCGGCGGTACCCAACCCGCACGCGGAGACAGCTGTGCTCATCGTCAATGCCGCGACCGCGACACCGAGTCGGCGGCGCACCCCGCGCGGGGTCCTGTTCCGAGGATGGTTCGTCATCGCGCGCATCACATGCCCTTCGGTGTTGCCACGAACTCGAGTACGCGGCCGAGCCAGTCGATCAACAGCGCCAACACCCCGATCAGCAAGCCGCCGCTGATCAGGATCGGAGTGCGGAACAACCCGATGCCGGTGACGATCAGTGTTCCCAGACCGCCGGCGGCGATGAAGGTGGCGAAGGATGCGGTGCCGACCAGCAGGACGAGCGAGGTACGCACGCCGGTCATGATCACCGGCATCGCCAACGGCAGTTCGATTCGGGTCAGCACCCCCCAGTTGGACATGCCCATCCCCCTGGCTGCCTCGACCAAGGTCAGGTCCACTCCGTTCAGACCGACGATGGTGTTGCGCAACACCGGCAGGAAGGCGTAGACGCTGAGAGCCAGCACGGCCGTCCAGAAACCGAATCCGAGCCACATGGCCAACAGGACGATCAGACCGATCACCGGTGCTGCCTGGCCCCCATTGGCCACACCGACGACGGGTGGGGCGAAGCGTCTGAGCTTGGGGCGGGTGAGCGCGACACCGATCGGGATCGCGCTCACCACCACCACCACGGTCGCGACGGCAGTGACGGACAAGTGCTCCTGGAGCAACCCGAAAAGATAATTCCAGCCGAGGGCGCGGGCTTCGATTGCATCCAGGTTGGCGGTGGCACGCCACAGCGCCCACCCGCCGAGGATCACCAGGCACAGCACCGGAAGGCCGAGCAGCAGCCCGAGGTCTTCGCGGTCGATCTTGCTGAGCTTGCCGGAGCCCTTGGAGTCGTCGGCGTTCCGGGTGCCAGGCTCCTGGCTCGTGTCAGTGGCCGTCATGGCGCTTCACTCCCCCTCCGGGCGCTGGCGATCGTCGTCATCGCCGTCGTCATCGCCGCTGCCCGCGTCGGGAACCTCGTCTATCTGCTCGTCGAGTTCCTCGTCGGAGGGTGCGCGGGCAATGTCTGCCGTCTCGCGTTCGTGCGCTTCGGTGGCCTTGCGCGTGATCAGCTGGGTGACTTCAGTGAAGCCGGCGACACCCACATACTTGTCATTGCCTCCCGTCACGACCACCCCGTCATGGATTGAGACGAGCATGGAATTCAGCGCGTCATTCAGGGTGGCCAGATGACTGACGGTGAGCATGTCACGATCATGACGAGGTTCGCGGATCTGATCGCCCTCCAAGTCACTCAGCCACACCCAGTCCAGCGGGCGATCATTTCTGTCCAGCAGAATCACCGACCTGTCCCCGTGGTCCCGGGCCCTACGGGTGACCTCGGCGAGGGACTCGCCGACGCGAGCGCTCGACTGGTGGTACAGCTGCACCTCGTCCACACGGGACAAGCTGAGCGTTTTCAGCGCTGACCCTGCCCCGACGAAGTCTCTGACAAAGTCGTTCGCGGGTGATGAGAGGATGTTGGCTGGGGTGTCGTACTGCGCGACTTTCGCACTCGCCTCGGTGATCAGGATCCGATCACCCAGCTTGATCGCTTCGTCGATGTCGTGGGTGACGCACACGATGGTCTTCCGCAGCGCTTCCTGGATGGTGAGCAGTTCGTCCTGCAGGCGCTGCCGGGTGATCGGATCAACTGCACCGAACGGTTCATCCATCAAGATCACCGGCGGATCAGCAGCCAACCCTCGGGCCACGCCGACTCGCTGCTGCTCCCCACCAGACAGTTCACGCGGGAACCGGTCGCGGAAGCGACCTGGATCGAGACCGACCAGGTCGAGTAGTTCCTCAACACGATCCGCTGTCCGCGACTTGTCCCACTTCAACAGTTTCGGCACCATGGCGATGTTCTGCGCGACCGTCATGTGCGGGAACAGCGAACCACCCTGGATGACGAAGCCGATGTGTCGCCGCAGGTCGTCATCGTCACGCTTGCGGATGTCCACCCCGTCGATCGTGATGGTGCCCGAGGTGGGTTCGAGCAGTCGGTTGATCATCTTCAGTGACGTCGTCTTGCCGCACCCTGAGGGGCCGACGAACATCACGATTTCACCCGCAGGAATGGTGATCGACAGTCTGTCGACGGCCGGGTACTGCAGTCCCGGGTAGGTCTTGACGACCTCGTCGAAGACGATCTCCACCCCACTGACCTCGGTGGTGTTGGAAGAGTGGTCGGGAGTTCTATCAGTGTCGGTGCTCATCAGATGCGGATTCCCTTCGAGGTGGTGAGCCGTTCGATGACGAGTAGCCCGAGATCGAGCAGCAGCGCCAGGATGACGATGCCAATGGTTGCGACCAGCGCGTAGTTCACCGCATTGGCGCCACCGATCTGAGCCAAGCCGGTGAAGATGTAGCCGCCGAGCCCGGGGCCCAGCGCATACGCGGCGATCGCGGCCACACCCATCGACATCTGTGTCGAGACCCGCAGCCCGGCCACGATCACCGGCCACGCCAACGGCAGCCGAACATCAGCGAAGGTGCGGAGCTGGCCCATCCCCATGCCGCGAGCGGATTCCAGGAGATTCGGTGAGACCGATTCCAACCCCACCACCGCATTGCGCAGAATGGGAAGGGTGGCGTAGAACGTGACCACGATCACCGCGGGCAGCGTTCCGATACCGACGAGGGGCAACAACAGACCCAGCAGGGCCAGCGAAGGCAGCGTGAGACCGACCGAGGTGATGAAGTTCGCCACCGGCTTCAGCTTCGCGTAGCTGGTCACGAGCAGCGCTACACTCACTGCGATCACGGTCGCCAGGAGGACCGACTGCACCACCAAGCTGACATGCTGGAAGGATCGATAGGAGATGTCAGCCCATCGGTCAACGACGAATTGCCACACGGCTTCCTCTCGCTGGTCCAGAGGTTCCGGGCCAAGTTGTTCATGACTATAAGCGCACAGCGGGCCTGATATGTGGCTAAGCGGGAATCATTTCGGTCACAATTTCCCTTCCACTCGCGGATTGGCGGCCAGAACGGACCATTCGGTGGTTGCGTTCCTGGGGACTGCTGGGGGTCGTTCAGTGCAGAATCAGTCTTCCGCGAGCGCTTCCAGCGGCTTGGTCCGGGATGCCTTGATGGCTGGCCAGAGGGCCGCCAGGGCGCCGACGATGACAGCGATCACCACGAAGATCGCGAACTGACCCCACGGCACGACCCTCGAGGTGAAACCGTCGTTCTTCAGCCGCCCGACGAACAACCAGCCGTAGACGAGCCCCAGGGTGATGCCGATGATCGCGCCGTAGCTGGCGATGAGGATCGACTCGATGGTGATCATCCGACGCACTTGCCCGCGCGACGTGCCCACCGCACGCAACATGCCCACCTCGCGTCGCCGTTCCACGACGGACAACCCGAGCGTGTTGACGATGCCGAGGATGGAGATCACGATCGCCAACGCCAACATGCCGTACATGATGTAGAGGATCGCGTTGATCTGGGCGTTGGCGCCTTGGGCGTACTCCTCGCGGTTCTGGTACGTGACCAGCGGATAGTCCTTCGTCGCTTCTCCGAACGCAGCCCGCAGGGCGGCATCGCTTGCGCCGGGGGTGGTGGCCACGAGCACCTGGGACGGCTCACGAAGCCCCGGCGGCGACAACGTCTGGCTGACTTCCAACGGCATCACCATCGGGTCCAGGAACTGCCCCGCCGCCATGATTCCGCCCACGGTGAGGGTCGCGGGGGGCGCACCGGGGGCGGTGAACGTGACCGAATCTCCCATCGCCCATCCACGCTTGGCGGCTTCAGTGTCGGTGACCAGGAACGTGTCCGGTGTCAGCTCGCCATCGCCGGCCACCATGTCGAGGGTGAAGGCATCGGAGACTTTTCCGCCGAGGCCCAGGGTGAACAGCCGCTCCCCCGGCGCGTCCTCGGTGCTGACCGGGGTGAACCCGAGCTGCACCGTCGAGGCCACCCCCTTGGTGTTCTGCACGGCTGCGATCACTTTCGGGGCGACGGGGCCGCTCTGGGTATTGCTGACGATGTAGGTCCAGTTCTGACCGTTCTCCAGCACACCGTTGAACGTCTCCCGCAGTGAGGCTCCGATCAGCGCGAAGCAGCTGATCAGTGCCAGGCCCAGCGCCAGCGCGAACGCCGTGGCCGCAGTGCGCTTGGGGTTACGGTTCGCGTTGCCCTGAGCGAGCCGTCCCATCGGCCGCCACCTGGTCAACGGCCGGAAGATGCTCATGATGATGGGGGCCGCGAACGGGGACAACATGAGCAGGGCGATCAGGACAACGACGAAGCCGCCGCCCAACATCTGCAGGCTGTCCTGCGCTACCGCGACGGCAGTGAGCCCCGCTCCGATGCCCAACAGCACCAGAGCTGGCACCAAGCGCCGCTTGATCGATGGTTTCGGGGTGGCGAACTCGCCGCGCATCGCCTCCACCGGTGAGGTGTGTCCGGCGCGCCGGGCCGGACCGTAAGCCGCGGCCAGGGTGACCAGGATCCCGACGCTCAGCGTCGCGACGACACCGATGGGCGTCACGCTGAGGTTGCCGACCGGGATGGCGGCACCGAAGACGTTGTTGATCAGGAACAGTAGGCCCAGTGCCAGCGCGAAACCGGAGGCCAGACCGATCAGCGAGCCGACCAGTCCGACCAGCAGCCCCTCCACGAGCACCGACCGGGTCACCTGACGCCTGCTCGCGCCGAGTGCCCGCAGCAACGCCAACTCGCGCAGCCGCTGCGCGACGACCATCGCGAAGGTGTTGGCGATGATGAACGAGCCGACCAGCAGCGCGATCAAGGCGAATACCAGGAAGAATGTCGTGACGAAGTTCAGCGCCTGACCGATCTGGCCCTTCGCCTCCTCCCGGACCAGGTCGCCGGTTCGGGCCTGCACACCCGGCGGTAGACCGGAAGCGACCACCCGATCCTTCAACTGCTGCTCGGTCACCCCGCTGCCCGGTTCGGCCCGCAGATAGATGGCCGGCACCCGCTCGCCATCGGTGAACGCCTCCAGCGCCTTCTGTTTGGTGAAGAAGACCCCAACGAACCCACCGACGTTGAAGTCGAGTTCATACAGGCCGACGAGTGTGACCGGCACCAGGCCTTCCTTGGGCAGTAGCACTTGGGTGGTGTCGCCGACCTTGAGATCAGCCTTGTCGGCGGCTGTGACATTCAGCACGATCTCGTCGTCGGCGCGCGGCGCGCGACCTTGCACGATCGTTGCCTCGCTGCTGGCTGCGTCGCGGCCCACCAGCCATGCACCACCCTGAATCGGGGCGCCGCCGCTCGCCAGCGCCTTGCCATCTGCGCCCAAGATCGACACGTTCGCTGAGGCGGCGGGCTCCACGGCGTACACGCCGTCAACCTTCTTCAGGTCATCGACCAAACTCAGCGGCACACCGGCACTGGCCTCGCCAACCGGCGACACCTCGACATCGACCAACCCGAGGCTGCCGTCGACGATGCCGTTGAAGCTGGCGCGCAGAGTGTCGGTGAGCACGAAGGACCCGGCCACGAACGCAGTCCCGAGCACCACCGACAGCAGCGTCAGGAAGAATCTGCCCTTGTGAGCACGTAGCCCACGCAGCGCCACTGTCCGCATGGCGTTACCGCCCTGATGGCTGACCGGCGCTGGGGAGGAGGCTGGCGGCCGCTGCAGCGTCGAGGAGCTCATCTCAGTCTTCCAACTGCTTCATCGCGTCCAGAATCGCTTCCTGGGTCGGGTCGTCCATGTACCCTGCGAGCTTGCCGTCGGCAAGGAAGATGACCCGGTCCGCAGTGGAGGCAGCGCGGGGGTCGTGGGTGACGATGACAACGGTTTGCTCCAGCTCGTCGACGCTGGTGCGCAGGATGTCGAGCACTTCATGGCCGGAGCGCGAGTCGAGATTTCCGGTGGGTTCGTCACCGAATACGACGTCGGGGCGGCCGACCAGAGCGCGCGCGCAGGCCACCCGCTGCTGCTGGCCGCCCGACAGCTCACTGGGGCGGTGATCCAGCCGGTCCCCGAGCCCGAGTTTGGTCACCACAGTGTTGAGCCACTCCTCATCGCCCCTCTTGCCGGCGATGTCCAGCGGCAAAGTGATGTTCTCAATCGCACTCAGCGTGGGCACCAGGTTGAAGCTTTGGAACACGAAGCCCAGTCGGTCTCGGCGCAGGGTGGTGAGCTCGGAGTCCTTCAGCCCGTTCAGTTCAACATCGGCGATCCGCACCGTGCCTGACGTGACCGAGTCGAGGCCCGCCAGGCAATGCATCAACGTGGATTTTCCGGAACCGGACGGTCCCATGATGGCCGTGAACCGACCCCGCTCGAACGCGACACTGATGTCGTCCAGGGCACGGACCACGGTCTCGCCAGCCCCGTAGTGGCGAGAGACGTTGATGGCGTGCGCCGCCAGATTCGCTGGGACCGGTGGGGCTTCGAGATGCAGGGTGGGTGTCGAGTCCATGATCCCGACAGCTACACCGCTTTCCGCCGCGTGGGCCGGTCCGACGTGAACCGGTTTGCGGCTGCGCTGGCCTGTGCTTCGGGACAACGGCACGGGTCCTCCTGGTCGGTCTTCGGGGCCAACCTCCCGTTGCGATGCGACCGCGGATTGGCGCCGCACTCATTGATACATCTCAGTGTAGGCGCTGCGGGGGCAAGCCAGCCATGAGGATGTGGCCAGTGCCTTGTGGTCGACAGCAGCCCCACAGGAAGGTTCGCCATGCCCGTCACAGCGCCACAGCCACAACCGTTCGACCCGGTTTCCGACAGGGGCTGATG
>JAGXHS010000062.1 GCA_024636075.1 Propionibacteriaceae bacterium | reverse complement strand
GTCTGATCCGTCGTGTGCCGTGTCGGGGCCGGGCTTCGGATTGGCGTTGCCCGAGTTGGGGTTGTTCTGCCGGCGGTCGCGATTGGAGTTCCGGGATCGGTCGCCACCATCGCTCTGGGACTGTGAGTCCACCGGCTCGTCGTGGCGCTGGTATCCGCGCCCGCCGCAGCATTCACACTGTTCGGTGAAAGCCTCCGCCAAACCGGTACCGATCTTCTTGCGTGTCATCTGTACCAGTCCGAGGCTGGTCACTTCAGCCACCTGGTGCCGGGTGCGATCCCGACCGAGACATTCCACCAAGCGTCGCAGCAGCAACTCCCGGTTCGCCGGCAGCACCATGTCGATGAAGTCGACGACGATGATGCCGCCGATGTCACGCAATCGCAGCTGTCGAACCACTTCCTCGGCCGCTTCCAAGTTGTTGGCCGTGACAGTCGCTTCCAGGTTGCCGCCGGCGCCGGTGAACTTCCCGGTGTTCACGTCGATGACGGTCATCGCCTCGGTTCGATCAATCACCAGCGAACCGCCCGACGGCAGGAAGACCTTGCGCTCCAGCGCCTTGGCGATCTGCTCGTCGATGCGGTACCCGGCGAACAGGTCACCGTCCGATTCCGCGTCCCAGCGCTTCAGCCGCTCGGCCATGTGCGGAGCGACGTGAGTGACATAACCCTCGATGCTGTCGTAGACGTCGTCAGCGCCGCCGTTGCCGGAGACCACCAGCTCTTCGAAGTCTTCGGTGAACAAGTCGCGCACGATACGGACCGTCAGATCAGGCTCCGCGTACAACTGCTGCGGGGCGCCGCCGCGGTGCACCTTCTTCTCGATGGTCTCCCACTGAGCCTTCAGTCGATTGACGTCGCGGACCAGCTCGTCCTCGCTGGCGCCCTCGGCCGCGGTGCGAACGATGACCGATGCGTCCTCGCTGACGAGGTCGCTCAGGATGTCCTTGAGTCGCTGCCTCTCGGTGTCGGCCAGCTTCCGGGAAATGCCCGACAAGTGCCCGCTCGGTGAATACACCACGTAGCGCCCGGGCAGCGAGATGTGACCGGTCAGGCGGGATCCCTTGGCCGCCACCGGATCCTTGGTGGCCTGCACGAGGATGGTTTGCCCGGATTTCAGGACCCGCTCAACCTTCTTGGACTGGCCTGCGTCGCCGAACTGGTCCCAATCGATCTCTCCGGCGTACAGCACGGCATTACGCCCGCGGCCGATGTCGATGAACGCCGCCTCCATGCTGGGCAGCACGTTCTGCACCTTGCCGAGGTAGATGCTGCCGATCAACGAATTGGCTGAATCACGGTCCACGTAATGCTCCACGAGGACGTCGTCCTCAAGGACCGCGAGCTGAGTGTAATCATCGGCTTGGCGGATCACCATGCTGCGTTTGACCGATTCACGGCGTGCCAGGAACTCGGCCTCCGACAGAATCGGGCTGCGCCGGCGACCAGCTGCGCGGCCGTCCTTGCGCCGCTGGCGCTTGGCCTCCATCCGGGTCGAACCCTCGATCCCGGTGATGTCATTCTTGGCGTCGGCGGTGCTTCTGGTGCGCGGCTCCCGAACTCGGACCACCACATCACTGGGATCGTCGTCGGAGGCTACCGCGTCCTCGCCGCGACGGCGGCGGCGACGACGACGGCGACGGCTCGATCCCGAGGAGGATGAGCCCTCCTGGTCAGTACCCTGCTCACTGGAGGAGCCTTCACCGTCGGCCGAACCCTCGCCGTCAGCGGAAGCATCCTCGGACGTGTCCTGGGAGGACCCGGCCTGACCATTCGTCGAAGTCTCCTTGGCGCCGGACTGCTGGGACTGCTGGTCTGCCTGCTCTGAGGATTCCGACTCCTTGCTGTCGCTGCTCTGATCAGTGCCGGAGTCGGAGGACCCATCGGCCGTGTCATTCTCCGTCTGCCCGCCATCGTTGCCTGCTCCGCGGCGACGACGACGCCCTCCACGGCGGCGACGACGACGACGCTGCGGCTGATCGCTGCCTGAATCATTGCCATCGCCCGACTCGTCGTCATCCGAGTCATCGTCTTCGGAATCATCGTCATCCGAGTCATCGTCTTCGGAATCATCGCCGTCATCCGAGTCGTCACCGGAATCATCGCCGTCATCCGAGTCGTCACCGGAATCATCGCCATCCGTGCTGACCTCGGAATCATCGCCGTCATCCGAGTCCTCGACGGGCGAGTCATCAGTGGACGGCTGCTCGACGGGCTCGGCGCGTTGTTCTGCGTTGTCCCGCTCCGTGCTGTCCTCTTCGGCAGGCATCCCATCAGCCTCGGTGTCGCCGGCAATCACTTCGGCGAGCGAACTCAGCACCTGCTGACTGTCCTGCAAAGAATCGTCGGAGAAGGGGTTGCCGAGTGCCGGACCGGGTGCTCCTTTTCCCTCGGCAGCAGCCTCCGCCTTCGCGATGGCCAGCGCCAACGGTGACGGAGTGTGGCTCGGATCGCTCGCGGAGCCGGACGCCACACTGGTGGACTGCCCGGCGGACTGAGTCTTTGGCTGGTGGTCTTCCGTGGATGACTCGCCCGGTGTTGCGGCGGGCGGCGGTCCTGCAGGTCGCGAGGCGGCGCGGCGGCGCCGTGGTGGTGTCACTGGCCGCGACTCAGCCGAGTCGGCCGACACATTTTCGTTGTTTGTTTCAAATTCGAGCATGAATGTCCCTAGCACCGATGGGTGCAGATCATGGCCACAACCTCCAGGTCATGGCGAAAGTTGGCGGTCGGCGGTGGCCTGTCCTCAGTCCCCCGCGGTCGAGTCCTTCGTCGCGGTGGGGATGCGTTCAGCGTCACCCGCACAGAACCCTCATGGAAGGGTTCCAACCTGTAGCCATTATGACACACCATGACCAAGGAGTCCGTGAGGCGCCCTGCAGGCAGGGCAATCCGAGGCTCCATCGGGATGCCTCACGTTCATGGCCACGGTTGATTGGTCAGCGGATTGACCATCACACCGTCGGTCCAGACACCTTGGTTCAGTCGTGTCGTGAGCGCCGGTTTGCCGGTGTTGAGGTCTGGTTGCAGCTCACGCAGGGCGGCCACGACGTCCTCAGGTCGCACCAATGGTGTGGTGTGGGCCAATACCACCTCGATCGATCCCTCGTCATCACCAGCCGGGTGGCGCAGCCGGTGGGTGGCAGCACGCGCGTCGAACTCTCGCACACCCGACTTGGTCATCCTTCGCACGATGCTCTGGTCGGCTCGGAGAAATGCCTCAACCGCTGTGCTCAGCTGGTCGCCATCCACAGCACCAAGATCGATCAGCCAGGTGGATGCCTGCAGCAGTTCACCCCAACTCCGCGAGTCGGAGGCTGCCACCGCCACCACGTCAAGCCCCTTCGGGAGTGCGCCGTCCAAGGCAGCTGCCAACTTGTCGAGGTCGCACTGGGCTGACAGGCCGAGTTCCAGGAACTCAGCCTCGGTGGCTGCTGACGTCGGCGACGAGTTGGCGTACGAGATCCGTGGGTGGGGGGAGAAACCGGACGAGTAGGCCATCGGTACCGAGGCCCGCCGCAGCGATCTCTCCAACGCCCGGGACACGTCACGACTGCTGGTGAATCGAGCGGCTCCACGCTTGGCGTACTGCACCCGGACCCGTTGCACGGGAGGCGCCTGCTGTTCGGGTTGCCGTCGAGTCCTGGACACCAGCACAGTCTATTGAGAGTCCCTTCCCAGCGCCCTTTCCGTGCGAGTGGTCCGCTTGACGAACCGATGGAGGATGACGACGCTTGAGCAGTGACATCATCGTCGGCTTTCCCATCGGGGGCTCCCCCATCGGACCAATCCCCGGCGTCATCGTCGCACCACCATTGGTTGATCCTGGGCGCACTGCTGGCCCTCGCGTTGAACATCCGCCCCGCAGCCATCCAGATCGGTCCGGTGCTGAACAACATCACCGCTGATCTGGGGCTGAGCGCCACCTCGGCTGGCCTGCTGACCTCATTGCCCACCTTGGCCTTCGCCGGATTCGGCGCCCTGGCACCAGGAATGTCCGCCCGCTTTGGAGCGCACCGCAGCATCATCGCCGCACTCGGCTTGATGATTGTGGGCCAGGCAGTTCGACCTATGGTCGATTCAGAGCTGTTCTTCCTGTTGTTGTCCTTGGTGGCGTTGGCGGGCATGGCCACCGCCAACGTGCTGCTTCCCTCGCTTGTCCGCCAACACTTCCCGCAGCGCATCGGATTGATCACCGCCATGTATTCAACCTCGATGATGGTCGGCGTCAGCATGGCCAGCATGCTCACCGTGCCGTTGGCGCAGGCGCTGGGCGGTTGGCGACCGGCGTTGGGTTTCGCTGCTCTGCTCGCATTTTTCGCGCTGGTGCCGTGGTTCTTCATGCTGCGCCATGATCGGGGGCACCGGACCTCGGGCCGGAGCTCGTCAATCAGCCTGCGGGTCGTTGCACGCACCAAGTTGGGGTGGCTGATGGCGATCTTTTTCGGCAGCCAGTCCGCCATGGCCTACTCAATCTTCGGTTGGCTGCCCAGCATCTACATGTCAGCGGGTGCGACGGCCCAGGCAGCCGGCTACTACCAGGGCATCGTGACCGGACTCGGCATTCCGTTGGCCTTCGTGCTGCCGGCCTACACCTCGCGCAATCCTCGTCCGATGGTGCTGTTGGTGGCGATCAGCTGTTGTGCGCTGGCCGCCGATCTCGGTCTGATGCTGGCACCGATGGCGGCGCCGGTGCTGTGGGCGCTACTGATGGCCGCCGGCATCTCCAGTTTCCCGATGATCCTGGCGTTGATCGGTTTGAGATCCAGTACCACCGAAGGCACCGCAGCGTTGAGCGGTTTCGCGCAGAGCGTCGGCTACCTGTTGGCCTCCGCCGGGCCGTTCCTGGTCGGCTTGTTGCACGAGCTGAGCGGCGGCTGGAGCTGGTCGATCGGGCTGTTGATGGCGCTGCTGATTCCTTTGACGCTGACCAGCTTGTCCGTCGCCCGCGCGGGCACCTTGGAAGAAGAGCTCGGCCGCTGATCATCGGCGCGGCAGCGACGTCGACCCCAGGGGTGTTGACCTCAGGATCGTGAATCAGCCACAAGCGGTGATGACGCCACCGACAGCGGCAACAACTGGCGGCCCGTTGGGCCGATTTCGATGGCGGTGTCCATCTGCGGGCACACCCCACAGTCGTAGCAGGGGGTCCAGCGACAGTCATCGACCTCCATGCCTTCCAGTGCGTCCTGCCAGTCGTCCCACAACCATTCCCGGTCCAATCCGGCGTCAAGGTGGTCCCAGGGGAGCACCTCATCGCGGTCGCGTTCCCTGGTGGTGTACCAGTCGAGGTCGACACCGCTGCCCTCCAGCGCCTGTTCAGCACAGCGCTCCCAGCGTTCGAAGCTGAAGTGCTCGCTCCATCCGTCGAATCCGCCACCATCACGCCAGACTGCTTCAATGACCGCGCCGACGCGACGATCGCCGCGGCTCAACAGGCCTTCGATCACGCCTGGCTCGCCGTCGTGGTATCGCATTCCGATGCTGCGGGCGTAGCGTCGATCGGAGCGGATGGCCTCCCGCAGCTTCGCCAAGCGCGCGTCGATCACCTCCGCCGAGGCCTGCCCTGCCCATTGGAACGGGGTGTGCGGCTTCGGTACGAAGCCACCGATGCTGACCGTGCAACGAATGTCTTTGGTGCCGGCAGCCTTCCGGCCGGTGTCAATGACTCGCTTGGCCATGTCGGCGATGGCGAGCACGTCGTCGTCAGTCTCGGTGGGCAGTCCGCACATGAAGTACAGCTTCACCTGGCGCCAACCGTTGCCGAAAGCGGTGGCAACTGTCTGGATCAGGTCGTCCTCGCTGACCATCTTGTTGATCACCTTGCGCATCCGCTCCGAGCCACCCTCGGGAGCGAAGGTGAGACCCGATCGGCGGCCGTTGCGGGACAGTTCGTTCGCCAACTCGATGTTGAAGGCATCCACCCGGGTGCTGGGCAGCGACAGTGACACATTGCTGCCCTCGTAGCGGTCGGCGAGTTGCTTGGTGATGGGCCCGATCTCCGAATGATCCGCGCTGGACAGGCTGAGCAGCCCCACCTCTTCAAGACCGCTTGACGCCAACCCTTGGGCAACCATCGTTCCAATGGTCTCGATCGAACGCTCACGTACCGGTCGGGTGATCATGCCGGCCTGGCAGAACCTGCAGCCGCGGGTGCAGCCACGGAAGATCTCCACCGAGTACCGTTCATGCACGGTCTCGGCCATCGGCACCAGCGGCCTTTGCGGATACGGCCACGCATCCAGGTTCATCAAGGTGTGCTTTCTCACTCGCGCAGGAACGCCGGGACGGTTGGGGGTCACCGCCTCGATCCGGCCATCGGCGTGGTAGCTGACGTCATGGAACCGCGGCACGTAGAAGGCGCCTGTGCTTGCCAACCGTTCCAGGACCCCCTCGCGACCCCCCGGTTGTTCCTGGTCCTTCCATTCCCGCACGATGTCGGAGATGAGTAGGGTCGCTTCCTCACCGTCACCGAGGACCACCACGTCGACGAAGTCGGCAACCGGTTCGGGGTTGAAGGCGGCATGACCACCGATCACCACCACGGGGTCGTCGGCGGTACGGGCAGCGCTGTGGATGGCGATGCCTGCCAGATCCAGAGCCGCCAGCATGTTGGTGTATCCCAGTTCGGTGGAGAAGCTGACGCCCAACAGGTCAAAGGCCTTGACTGGGCGGTGCGCGTCGAGGGTGAATTGGCCGATGCCCTCGGCGCGCATCAGTTTCTGCAGATCGGGCCACACCGCATAGGTCCGCTCGGCCAGAATCCAGTCCCGCTCGTTGAGGATCTCGTAGAGGATGGCCACGCCCTGGTTGGGTTGGCCCACCTCGTAGGCGTCGGGATACATCAGGCACCAGCGGACGGTGACATCTTCCCAGCGCTTGACGACACTGTTCTGCTCACCGCCAACGTATTGGATCGGCTTGGACACCTGTGCCAGCAAGGGTTCCAACCGGTGGAACAGTACCTCGGGTGATGTGCTCTTGCTCATGGTGGGCAATCCTACGGAACGACCGAAACAATCAGCCATCCCGGATCAGTCCTGGCGCTCATCCCACTCTCGTGGCGGAGGCCATTGCTCGATTCGGTTCGGATCGCTCGCTCCAGCGGCGAACTGCTGCTCAGGGCCCAGCACCTCTGGGTGCCGCTCCTGAGGAACGACCCATGGCTGTCGGGCGGCCAAGAACCACTTCCCTTCCTGGGTGCGGGCGCCCGGGTCATTGCTTCGCACGACACCGGTCCTGCGAGCCTGCCAGTCGACCAGCAGTGCAGCGCCGACACAGACTGCGACACCGATCAGAACCGGCCAGCCAGCAGTTCCCGCTTCTCTGTTGAACATGCCGCTGATGTCCTGGAAGGGCATCGTCGCTTCGCTCAACACATTATTTGTGACGTGCATCACGATGGCTGCCTCGAGGCCGCCGGTGCGCCACGTCATCCAGGTGGCCACCATCGCGAAGGAGAAGTAGAAAACGTTCAGCCACATGTCGCCAGCGCCGTGGGCCAGCATGAACAGGCTCGACGCGACGAGCGCACCGACTGCCAAACCGATCCGGGAGCTGCGGAAGAAGGACGAGACCGAGCGCTGGATGAAGCCGCGGAAGCCATACTCCTCGCCAGCTGCCTGCAGCGGGGTGGTGACCAGGATTCCGATCACCAGCAGCCAGGTGTCCGGGTTCACGCTGAGCGAGAACTCTTCGTCGAACTGCCATGCCATCAGGTATTCCGCGCCGAGATAGACCAGCCAGAGTGGCACGATCACCATCGCGCAGCGGGCCAACCAGCCCCACCGAATGCCACCGGTCACCGACGACAACCAGCGAGGCCGTTGCCGGAACAGCGCCCACCCCAGCAACAGCGCAGTGGGAATCAGTGCCGCCAGGGCGAGATTGTTGGCCAGGAAGAGCGCCGGGGTGACTTCAATGATTCCCTCGGATGCTCGCTGCAGGAAGTCTTCCGGACTGGTTCTACCGGTGGATCCGTCGATGAGGAGTGACGCCACGATCGCCAGCAATGCGAAACCGAAGAACGCCACCCCGAAGACGACCATGGCGACGACGGGTCGCCACCAGGACCACCGCGCAGTCCGCCAGAAGCTGTGGTATTCACTCTGCTCCAAGGGCAGCGCCGGGGGCGGTGGCGGCTGGAACCGGAGGGTCATTCGGCCTCAACGGCAGCTGAGCCACCATCCGCGAGATCCTCGAACCAGAGCGCGATCTCCTTCTCGGCGGTCTCGGGCGAGTCGGAGGCGTGCACCAGGTTGAAGTTCTTGTGCAGCGACAGGTCACCACGAATCGTTCCGGGAGCGGCGGTGGCAGAGTCTGTTGCGCCGTTCACGGCACGCACTGCCTCGATGGCGCGTTCTCCCTCCAAGACCATCGCCACCAGCGGGCCGGAGGTGATGAATTCCTCAAGGCCCGGGTAGTAGTCCCGCCCCACGTGCTCCGCGTAGTGCCGGGTCGCCGTCGCGGCGTCCACCGTGCGCAGTTCGAGGCGGAGCAAGGTGAGACCCTTGGCCTCGTAGCGGGAGATGATGGTGCCCACCAGACCGCGTTGGACGGCATCGGGCTTGGCGAGCACAAGGGTGCGTTGGATCGACGTCATCTGCAAATCCTACGTGAGGGCTACAGTGCGGCGCCCGCGGGTGGGCTGCCGTGTGGACGGGCCTCCGCGCTGTGCACAACGCTTCCACCGTCAGACGGCCGCTGCTCCCTCCAAGCGCTTGCCGAGGATGAACGACATCACCCAGATGAGGGCGAAGACCCCACCCATGATGAACATCATCGGGGTCAGGAATCCCAGCGCAATCCCCACGATCTGGGTCAACCAGCCGAGCGGGTGGCCGATCGGCCGTCGCAGCGAGCCGGCCGAGACGATGGCCGGGATCATCGCCACTCCACAGGCGATCCCCGCGGTCATCGGTGACACGCCCGAAATCAGCACCATGCCCGGGAAGGCGAGACCGAAGACCACCACGTCGAAGATCAGCAGGCTGGCAAGTGCCCGGTTCATCGGATTGTTGGGCTGAAGTCTCATCGGTCGCGGCCGTCATTCCCCACGGTCACGATCACCAGTCCTGATCCGTCGGGCCGCCGCCGAACTCGTTGCTGCCCACCTCGAGACCGAGCGGCTCGTCGCTCTGTTCGGGTACTTCCCTGCGCATCAGCTCGCGTGCTTCACCTGCAGCAATCACCGAACCGGCGACCAGCACGCCCGCCGCAGGACCGGCCTCGTCGGCCAACTGCAGCGCCACCTCCAGCGCGGCTGCCATGTTGGCTGCGGCGTGCACGTTCCGCGAGCCGAACACGCCCTGGGCCCGATCGGTGAGTTCCGCCACGTCCATCCCCCGATCAGTCCCGGAGACGCGCGTGACGACCACCTGCGACATCGATTCAGCGAAGATCGGCAACACCGCGTCCACGTCCTTGTCGGCCATCATCGCCACAACGCCGATCAGCGGCGTGAAGGCGAAAGCCTCCTCCATCGCCGCCATCGTGGCGGTTGCCCCGTGCACGTTGTGGCAGGTGTCGATCAGGACGCTGGGCGAGGTCCGGACCAGTTCCAGCCTGGCGGGCGCCTGGACGTCGGCCAGTCCGTCATTGATCACCTCGCCGCTCAGTGTCCTGCCGCCGAGGAAGGACTGCACCGCCGCCAGTGCCAGTGCGGCGTTGTG
>JAGXHS010000061.1 GCA_024636075.1 Propionibacteriaceae bacterium | reverse complement strand
CACCAAACCCGGCCTCGACATCTGGCCCGAACGCTCATCGGGTCGGCTCACGCACCCAGCCCGCGCCGGGAGCCGACGTTGCTGACCTCAAGGCGACGCCGGGACGCCGCATGGATGCCGAGCTGATTCGACTGGTACAAACACCGCCGCGTCCACGAACACGCCGTGCACCGCGGCGCTCCTATTGATGAGAGCGCCGCACGTGACGACGATCCTCACTTTGCTGCTGAGGGCGGTCAGTCGCGGCCCACCGCGTCCTCGTACTCGATGCGGAAGGTGGCCAGCGAGCTCGCCAAGACGGTGGCCGCTCCGTCCACCAAGCCGCAGCGGCCGGAGCCGGGCAGCAGTCGGGTGAAGTTCTCCAGCGCCTCCAGGTCGGCGGGCCGGCCGGCGCCAGCGTCAATCCGCTCCAGCAGCCGCGACACCTGGTGGGTGCCGATCTTGCAGGAGGGGCATTGGCCGCAGGAGTTGGCGGCGAAGAAGGCGACGTACTCTGCGGTCTTGCGCAGGATGCTGGTGCCTTCTCCGACCACGATCATCGCACCGGTGCCGAGCCGGGACCCCCGGGCCGCCAAGCTGTCGGCGTCCAGCGCGGTGTCCAAGTCGCGGTCGGTCAGCAGGGTGTTCGACGGCCCGCCGGTGAACACCGCCTTGAACCCCTTGCCGGCAAGCATTCCACCGCCGTAGTTGAACACCAGCTCGCGCAGTGAAGTGCCCATCGGCAGCTCGTGCAGGGCAGGCCGCAGCACGTCGCCGGACAGCGAGTACAGCTTCGTGCCGACCGCGTTCCCGAGGCCCAGCTCGCGATACCATTCCGCGCCGTTACGGATGATATGGGTGACGTGGGCGAGGGTCTCGACATTGTTCAGCAGTGTCGGTGCGCCGTACACGCCCCGTTCGAACGGGTAGGGCGGCTTCAGCGAGGGGAACGGGAATCGCCCCATCACGTTGGCAACCGCTGCGGTCTCCTCACCGCCGACGTACAGCCCCGAGCTCTCGCACACATGCAGCTCCACCGGCGCGCCCACCAGCTCCGAAACCTCATCCAGCAGTGGGTGCAAGCTCCACGCCATCAAGGACATTCGCAGTGCCACAACCGACTGTTCCTCGCGCGGATTGACGTACAGCTCGATGTGGTTGGCTCGCACCGCCACTGCGGCGATCAGCGCGCCCTCGATCACCTGATGCGGAGTCTGCGAGAGGAGGAAGCGGTCCTTGAACGTGCCTGGCTCGTCCTCGTTCCCGTTGCAGACGATCCACTTGCCGCCACCTTCGGGGTTCGGCGGCTGGGCTGCCACCGCCGACCACTTGCGGTGGGTGGGGAATCCGGCACCGCCAAGGCCGCGCAGACCCGAGGCTTCGATGGTTGGCACGATCGAGTCTGGATCGGCTAGCGCCTTTCTCAGCGCTTCGCCGCCACCGACGGCGAACCAAGCGGGCAGGTCAGCGACGACCTGGATCTCGTTAGCGGTAAGCACCTTGTTCATGCGCCTCTCCGTCTGTCGCGTACCGGGTCAAAGTTGCCGTAGGTCGGGAAGAGCAGCGGTGCCTTGCGGTCCAGCGGCAGCTGCTGGCCCTCCATGGCGCGCCGCCAATCGGCCAAGTGGGTGAGCCCCACGTTTCGGGGCCGCTCGCCCCTGGCGTCCGCGGCCGCGCTGGCCCTCGCCAGCCGTCCGAACACGACCAGCTCAAGCAGGGCGTTCCCCATCATCCGGTTGCGCCCGTGCAGCCCCCCCCGTGACCTCCCCGGCTGCCAGGAGGCCCGGCACTGTGGTGTGGCCCTCCCCGTTGATCTCCACTCCGCCGTTCTGATAGTGGAGAGTGGGCCGGACCAGGAAGGGTTCCTCGGCAGGGTCGAGGCCAGCCCGCTCCGCCAGGTGGCGCAGCGTGACAAGCTCGCGGGCGAGGATCCCCGGGTTGGCCCGCTCCAAGCTGGGCGTGTCCAGGAACACACCTGCCTTGCCGTCGCGCACCACCCCCCGGTCTTCGGCGATCTCCCGCAGGATGGCCGAGGCGACGATGTCGCGGGGCTGCAACTCGTCCACGAAGCGCTGACCCAGCCCGTTGACCAGGAAGGCGCCGGAGGAACGGGCCGCCTCGCTGACCAGTTGGCCCTCCATCGGCGAGGGCCAGGCGATGCCGCTCGGATGGTATTGGAAGTGGCCGACGTCGCGTAGCCGGGCACCAAGCCGATACGCGAGCACCAAGCCGTCCGCAGTCGCGCCGTAATGGTTGGACGTCGGGAAGCCGGACAGATGCAGCCGACCCGACCCGCCCGTGGTCAGCACTGTGGCCGCGGTCCGCGCCACCACGGCCCGGCCACGGGGCAAGTCCTGCAGCACGGCCCCGGCGCAACGGCCGCGATCGTCGCTGAGCAATTCGAGTGCCGGATGGCGTTCCATGATCCTGATATTGGACTGCAGGAGCGTGGCCTCACGAAGCGCGCGCATCAGTTCCAGGCCGGTGAAGTCGCGGAAGGACAACAGCCGGGCCGCACTGGCCCCGCCGCAGGTCTTGCGCAGCAGCGTCCCGCCCATCCGCTGACTGCCCTCGGTCAGGTCGAAGTCCATGCCCTCCCGGATCAGCCAGCGGATCGCCGCCGGGCCACCCGAGACCAAGGCGGCCACGAGTCTCTTGTCTGCAGTGAAATGCCCGGCACGCACAGTGTCCTCAAAGTGCCGCTGCGGGCTGTCGTCGCTGCCGACCGCAGCCTGGATGCCTCCCTCGGCCATCACCGTGTTGCTGTCGCCCAGGCCCAGTTTGGTGGTCAACAACACCCGGGCACCGGCGCGGGCGGCGGTCAGCGCAGCGATGCATCCGGCTCCCCCGCCGCCGATCACCAGCACGTCGGCTTCCAGCGTGGGGGCTCCGGCGATGTCCACGTCCTGCAGCAATGAGTCTGCCTGCAGCAGCTTGGTCAGGTCGCTCGGGCAGGAGTCCCCGGCGTTGGCACCAATTACCAGCTTGCTGCGCGCGTCACTCTTACGATCCGGGTGGAACCGGCGCAGCAGTTCCGGCACCGGCAGGTCCAGTTGTCGCGAGTCCGCCGGTGCGTTCTGGCGCCACGCCTCCAGTGCCTCTTCGTAAGCGATGCCGGTACTCGTTGTGCGTCCTCAGCTTCCGCGTCCTCAGCTTTTGCGTCCTGAGCGCTGCGGAGCGGCGGCAGCGCACCGGGAGCATTGATGTCGATGCGGTGCTCGCCAGCCTCGAGTTCATGCAACCGCATGATCAGGTCCGACGGCCGCAGCGTCATCGAGGCGGTCATCCGGCGGACCAGTTGCCCCAGATGTGCGGGGTCGATGTATTCAGGGCAAGCGGCCACGCAGAGATTGCACTGCACGCAGTCGTCGAACAGTTCGGCGGCGGCGTAGGTCTGCCCGACCGCAGCCAAGTTCACCATCTTCTCCACCTCGATGCCCTTGGGGCAGGCCGCGTCGCAGCCACCGCAGTGGCGGCAGCGTTGGGCTTCGGGGAACAACTCATCGATGCGGGCGATCGCGTCCCAGCTGTCACCGAGGGCTTTCAGGTCGTACGGGTGCGGCCGGGCACCGCGGTCGAGGTTGATGAATGCCACCTGCATGCCGTCCTCGACAAGGGTTTCGCACGCCAACCCCGTCTCAGCCAGGCGCTGGCCGGGCCGGCGCACCAGCACCCGGCACGCGCCGCACACGCCCTGCCCCATACAACCCACGTTCTCGGTGAGCGGCAAACCAGCTGCGATCCACGCCTGCAGAAGTGAGGTCCCGGGCTCGCCTTCGATCGAGTGATCGTCAATGACCAGCCGAATTTTAGCCATGCGAAACAGGCAAACGGCACCCCCGGCGTCACGGGCCCCGGGGTGGGAATCACACATAGGTTGCCCCGGGAACGGGACAAGAGGGGGCCCACGAAGTGACCAGACCCAGATATGAAAAACCCCCCGCCCTAGTGGGAGGGGGTTTGAAGTGGTGGGCCTAACTGGACTTGAACCAGTGACCTCTGCCTTATCAGGGCAGCGCTCTAACCGACTGAGCTATAGGCCCGCGTCAGTGATCCGGGGATCACGCACGAGGTGAAACTGTATCCCACCGCCGACGGGCCGCTCAACTCGGGAGGCGATCCATCCAGCGACTGTCAGGTTCGAGAGCTACGGTCACCACATGACAGACGCGCCAGCCACCGTCACTGACTATCTCGCCTCGCTGGAGTCACCACGTAGGGATCCATTCCTGCGGCTGTATCACGGCATCAAGCAGCACATCGATCCTGGCTTCGAACACCGGATCACCTACGGCATGCCGGGCTGGGTGGTGCCCTTTTCGGTCTACCCGGCGGGCTACCACCCCACCCCGGAGCTACCGGTGCCGTTCATCAGCATCGCCAACCAGAAGGGTCACATCGCCGTCTACCACATGGGCCTGTACGCCGATCCGGAGGCGAAGGATTGGTTCACGGAAGCCTACGCCGACAGCGGCTACAGCTTGAAGATGGGCGCCTCGTGCATCCGCTTCACGAACATGAAGAAGATCCCCTACGAGGTGATCGATGCGCTTGCTGGTCGGATCAGCATGCCGCAGTTGGTGGACCGCTACCGAGCGGATGATCCCCGCAACTGATCAGTCCTCGGCGAGGGTCACTTCCAGACCGCCGAGCACGGTGGCAGCCAGGTTGTACAGGAATGAGAAGAGCGTCGTCAGCGCGGTGAACAGCACCACGTTGATGGCACCCACCAATGCGGTGAAGCCCAACACCTTGTTGGTGTTCACCCACTCCTCCAGTCGGAAGCTGTTCTCGGCGTCGGGGCTGGCAACCAGGTCGTTCACTGCCTTGTTGACCGACTCGAAAACTCCGGAGGCACCGATCACGCCCCACAGCACCCACACAGCGACGAAGAGCACGATGGCACCGGCAATGGCGAACATGAAGGTGGTCTTCATCACCGACCACGGATCGACCCGGGACAGCCGCAGCCGAGCCTTGCGAGTGCGACGTACCGGCGCCTGGCTGGCGACGGCCGACAATCCGGAGGTCCGGGAAACCTCCACCCCGGCTGTGGCACCACTGCGCTCGCTCACCACCTGATCGGCCTGCTGCAGCTTGGCCTTCACAGCATTCTTGGCCGATGTGGCGGCCGATCCGGTGGCATCCTTGGCCCGTGCCGCAGTGGCACCCGCAGCAGCGGCGGCCGTGGCCATCCGGGAACTGCGGTACAACGGCACCGACTCATCGGTGTCCCCGGCACCGTTGACGCCCCCCTCGGACGACGTCGCCGGGGTGTGGGCGTCCTTGGCGTCATCTGCTCCGGCGCCGGCTGCAGTCATCTCCTCGGTGGGGGTCTCTTCACTCACCGTCGTCCTCCTGCTGCTCGCCGGAATCGGTCACATCCGCGTCGGGTGTGTCTGGGACCACGCTACCGGCTGGATCACCGGATTCGGTTGAAGCTGGTGCTTCGTTCTCCTCGACGGCTGCCTCTGCCTCTACATGGGCTTCCGGGTTGATGGCAATCACCGACACTGCGTCGTCACCGCGGACCCCGACGAACTTCACACCCATCGTGTCGCGACCCTTGACGGCCACCTCGGTCACCGAGCTGCGGGTGATTTGTCCGCTGGTCTTGATGGCGATCACCTCATCGGATTCGCCCACCACCAAGCCACCCACGAGGGAGCCACGGTCCTCGTTCAGTCGCATCGCCTTGATGCCCAGACCACCGCGGTTCTGTCGCCGGTACTCGCTCACCGCGGTGCGTTTGCCGTAGCCACCATCCGTGACGGTGAAAACATAGCGATCATCCTCATCCATGTCGGCACTGATGATGCTCATGCTCAACAGTTGGTCACCGGCACGGAACTTCATTCCGGTGACGCCCGACGTGGCCCGACCCATCGGGCGCAGCTGATCGTCGTCGGCAGAGAAGCGGATGGCTTGTCCCTTGGTGGAGATCAGCAGCACGTCATCCTCGGCGCTGCACAGTGCGGCACCGATCAGCTCGTCGTCGTCCTCACGGAAGTTGATCGCGATCAATCCCGCCTGACGTGGAGAGTCGAACAGGGGCAGCGCAGACTTCTTCATCAGCCCGTTGCGGGTGGCCAGCACCAAGGATTCTGAATCCTCGTAGGTTCGCAGGGTCACCACCTGTGCGATGTGCTCCTCGGGAAGGAAGCTCAACAGGCCAGCGACGTGCCCTCCCTTGGCATCCCGACCAGCCTCCGGCAGCTGCCACACCTTCGCCCGATACACCCGGCCGAGGTTCGTGAAGAACAGCACCCACTGGTGGTTGGTGGTCGCGAACAGATGAGCCACTTCGTCATCGGCTCGCAACGTGGCGCCCCGGACCCCACGACCGCCACGACGCTGCACCCGGTACTGGTCTGTGCGGGTGCGCTTGGCGTACCCACCATGGGTGATGGTGACCACCACCTCCTCGTCGGGGATGAAGTCCTCGTCGGAGAAATCCCCGTCAGCGGCGATGATCCTGGTGCGGCGTTCGTCGCCGAACTTCTCCACGATCTCGGTGAGCTCCGCGGAGATGATCCGACGCTGCCGTGCCTCGTTGGCCAGGATGTCCTGCAAGTCGGCGATTCGGGCCTCGAGCTTCGCCAATCGGTCGACGATCTGCTGGATCTCCATCGCCGCCAGACGACGCAGCTGGGTGTTGAGGATGTGGTTGGCCTGGTCTTCGTCGATGTCGAGCAGGTCCTTCAGGCCTGACCGGGCCACCTCAACGTCGCGGGAGGCACGGATCAGCGCGATTACTTCATCCAGACGGTCCAGTGCCTTGACCAGGCCCCGGTCCAGGTGGGCTGCCCGTTCGGCTTCCTTCAGCTGGTAGGCCGTGCGGCGCTGGATCACCTCGACCTGGTGGGTGATCCAGTAGCTGATGAACTGGTCGAGCCGAAGTGTTCGCGGCACCTCATCCACCAGGGCCAGCATGTTGCAGCCGAAGGTGTCCTGCAGCTGGGTGTGCTTGTAGAGGTTGTTCATCACCACGCGCGGCCGGGCGTCGCGCTTCAGCACGATCACCAACCGCTGTCCGGTGCGGGCCGAGGTGTCATCACGGATCGCCGAGATGCCGGTGATCTTGCCGGAGTTCACCAGATCGGCGATCTTCTCGCTCAACCGGTCCGGGTTGCACATGTAGGGAAGTTCGGTCACCACCAGTGTCTGGCGGCCACTCTTGTCTTCCTCGATATCCATCACCGCACGCATCGTGACCGATCCGCGGCCGGTTCGGTAGGCGTCCTCAATGCCATGACGTCCGACGATCAGTGCGCCATTGGGGAAGTCGGGACCCTTGATCATCTCCATCGAGGCCGCGAGTAGCTCCGCTGCATCGGCTTCGGGATGCTCCAGCGCCCACTGAACCGCCTCGTTGACCTCGCGCAGGTTGTGGGTGGGGATGTTGGTCGCCATGCCCACCGCGATACCGGTGGACCCGTTCACCAGCAGGTTCGGGAAACGAGCCGGCAACACCACCGGTTCGGTGTTCTTGTTGTCGTAGTTGGGCTTGAAATCGACCGTCTCCTGGTCGATTTCGCGCACCATCTCCATCGCCAAAGGGGCCATCTTGGACTCGGTGTACCGCATGGCGGCGGCCTTGTCGTCGCCGGCGGAACCGAAGTTGCCCTGCCCCGTCACCAGCGGCGCGCGCATCACCCACGGCTGCGCCAACCGGACCAACGTGTCGTAGATCGCCGAGTCGCCATGCGGATGGTACAGACCCATCACCTCACCGACGACGCGGGAGCACTTGTTCCAGCCACGGTCGGGGCGGTAGCCGCCGTCGTACATCGCGTACAGCACCCGGCGGTGCACAGGTTTCAACCCATCGCGGACATCCGGCAGCGCCCGGCCGACGATCACGCTCATCGCGTAGTCGAGGTAGGACTTCTGGATCTCGTCCTGCAGGTCGATCGGTTCCGTACGGCCGCCCTTTGGTACTTCGATGGTGCTCTCGGCCGGCTGCTGCGGGTCTTGTGGTCCCTGCGGAGTGTCGGTCATCGGGAGTTCCTTGCTGTGATTCCCTCATGTACCGTTCGGCAGGCACGGTCAGGGTGGATTGTGATCAAGATGCGGGGCTCAGATGTCGAGGAAGCGGACGTCGCGGGCGTTGCGTTGGATGAAGTGCCGGCGTTGCTCAACGTCCTCACCCATCAGAACTGAGAACATCTCGTCGGCGCGGGCGGCGTCTTCCAGGGTGACCTGGAGCAGGATGCGTCCCTCCGGATCCATCGTGGTGTTCCACAGATCGTCAGCGTTCATCTCACCCAGACCCTTGTAGCGCTGGATCGGGTTGACGCTGGGCAGCTTCTTGCCCGCTCGGAAACCCTCGTCGCGCAGCGCATCACGTTCGGCGTCGTTGTAGGCCAACTCATGCGGTGAGTTCGTCCACCGCAACCGGAACAGCGGCGGCTGAGCCAGATAGATGTGACCGCGATCGATCAGCGGCTTCATGAAGCGGAACAGCAATGTCAGCAGCAGGGTGCGGATGTGGGCGCCGTCGACGTCGGCATCGGCCATCAACACGACCTTGTGATAGCGCAGCCGGTTGATGTCGAAGTCGTCGTGCACCCCGGTGCCGAGAGCGTTGATGATCGCCTCGACCTCCTTGTTCTGCAGGATGCGATCGATCCGCGCCTTCTCGACGTTCAGGATCTTGCCGCGGATCGGCAGGATCGCCTGGGTGCGCGGGTCTCGTCCGCCCTTGGCCGAGCCCCCGGCGGAGTCGCCCTCCACGATGAAGACCTCACACTCGGTGGGATCCGTGGATTGGCAGTCCGACAGCTTGCCGGGCAACGAGGAGTTCCCGAGCAGCCCCTTGCGATTGCGCGCGATGTCGCGGGCTCTTCGCGCGGCAATTCGTGCAGCAGCAGCAGCCTGGGACTTGCGCACGATGTCGCGGCCCTCACCGGGATTGCGCTCGAACCAGTCACCCAGCCGGTCGTTGACCACCCGCTGCACGAAGGAACGGGCCTCGCTGTTGCCGAGCCTGGTCTTCGTCTGGCCCTCGAACTGTGGGTCGGCCAGCTTCACCGACACGATGGCTGTCAGCCCTTCACGGATGTCATCGCCGGAGACCCGATCTTCGCGCTTCTTCACCAAACCCCACGCTTCACCCCACTTGTTGACCGTCGTGGTCAACGCGGTGCGGAAGCCCTCTTCGTGGGTTCCGCCCTCGTGAGTGTTGATGGTGTTGGCGAAGGTGTGCAGCGACGACGTGTAGGAAGTGTTCCACTGCATCGCGATCTCCACCCCGATGCCCTGGTTCTCGGAGTACGCCTCAACGGCGATCACCGACGGATGGATCGGGTCGCGGTTCGTGTTCAAGTATTTGACGTAGTCGATCAGCCCGTCGACGTACATGTACTCATCGTGGATCCCATCGCCGGCGTCATCGACGTGGTCGGGACGCGAGTCGGTCATCACGATGCGCAGGCCCTTGTTCAGGAAAGCCATCTCACGCAGCCGGGTGGCAAGGGTCTCGTAGGAGAAGTCAGTGGTCTCGAAGATCTGTTTCGAGGGAAAGAAGGTGACCGTGGTCCCGGTCTCGTCGGTGGCCTCACCTCGGACCAACTCGCCCGTGGGCACGCCGAGCTGGAAACTCTGGCACCAGGAGTACCCGTCGCGCCTGACGGTCACTTCAAGTGCTTCGGAGAGTGCGTTCACCACCGAGGATCCGACACCGTGCAGACCACCGGAGACCTTGTAGCCACCGTTGCCGAACGTGCCGCCGGCGTGCAACACCGTCAACACCAGCGTGACGGTCGGGATCTTCTCTATCGGATGTTCCTTGACAGGAATCCCTCGTCCGTTGTCGGACACCCGGCAACCGCCGTTGGGAAGCAGCTCCACAAAAATGGTGTCCGCGTGACCGGCCAGGGACTCGTCGACGGAGTTGTCCACGATCTCGTACACAAGGTGGTGCAGACCTCGCTCACCGGTGGAACCGATGTACATACCGGGCCGCTTGCGGACAGCCTCGAGGCCCTCCAGAACAGTGATCTGACTGGCGTCGTAGTCCTCACCCACACTGTGGTCGTTGGAGTCGGTCAGGTTCTCCAACCGTTCGGTGATGGCCTCCTCGATCTCATCGTGGGAATCCTCGAACACGACGGTATCGTCGGTGTGGTCATTCACCTGTGCTTGCTCCTTCATCTACACCTGATGCCGCTGTGTCAGCGGGAGTTGGCGTCGCATCCAGTAGGACGTGAGATTGCTGGCCGGCCGATTTCGGTCAACCTCGTAAAGTCTACCAAACAGGCAAGGAAACTCCGTCATGTTTGGTACTCGGTTCCCCACGAATGCCCCGCGCAGGCGATGAGTGCCCGATGGGAGCGGCTGGCGACCAGCTGAGGCACCCCCCTAGTGCCCGTGGGGCCCGCGAGGCGTCCTTCGACCGAGCCCAGGCTCACCAGTCAACGACCGGAACACTTGGTGGCAGCCAACTCATCCATAGGTGTCGCGTGGTCCACGTCCGTCGCGAACGCTGCGCCGACCATGCTTCCAGGATGGAGCTGCCGGACCCTTGACGATGAGCCGGGTGACCGTGCCTTCCCCCAATCTGCGGTTCAGTTCAGCGACCAGTTGGGGAGCCAGCGTCCTCAGCGAACTGGCCCACACCGTGGCTTCGGCACGCACGATCAACACTCCGTCGGCATACGACTCGGCTGTTGAATGGGCGGCATTCACCGGGCCGACGAGCTCGGCCCAGCTCTCCAGCAGGGTGCGAAGCTTCAACTCTCGCCGCCAGCCCCGGCCGTCGACGAGACGATCCACCACATCACCCACCAGCTGAGGATCACGTGCATCGGGTCCGGCACCGGAACGCAGACCATCGGTGATTGAGCGCCGCACAAACGGTCGGCGCTTGGGGCCGGTGCGCGCTGGCGGCAGGCCGCTGCTGGTTCGCTGCGCCACCTGACGAGCCACATCAAGTCCCAATGGATCGTGCGCGGCACCCGAGCCCGGGCGAGCGCCGGATCCGTCAGCCTCAGTCGGCTCCTGGCCAGATTCCCGGGGGGTAGTCATCGGTGATTCCGTTCGCCTGTTGGGGCCGGGGTCGCAGACGCCCCCGCCGGTTGATCGGCAACGAATGTGCCTGCCGGTTCATCAGCAACGACTGTGCCAGCGTTGACCGTGAAGCGTTGTCCGCCGTGGGCCTGCTGCAACTGCTCCGGAACATCTGAAACAACTGCCGCGGTGATGATCACCTGCTCCGCCTCCAGGATCCGCGCGGCGAGACGTTCCCGACGCTGCACGTCCAGCTCCGCGAAAACATCGTCAAGAACCAGCACGGGCTCGACTCCATCGGCACGGAGCAACGCGTAGGAGCCAAGTCGTAGCGCCAGTGCGAGCGACCAGGCTTCTCCATGGGAGGCGTATCCCTTGGCCGGCAACTCACCGATGGAGAGACTGACATCGTCACGGTGCGGCCCCACCAACGACACGCCGCGGCGCATTTCGTCGCCTCGCTTCTCGTCCATCGCTGCGAGCACCCGCTGCTGCAACTCCTCGATCGATGCGCTCTGCCGCGGATCGACCCCTGTCAGGTCGATCGACGCCCGGTATTCCGCCCGAGCCTCGTTGTTCACCGGGGCTATCGCGGCGTAGGCGTCGCTGACATGGGGCATCACCTCACGCAGGGTGTCCAGCCTGGCCGCCAGGAGTTCCGCCGCGACCACTGACAGCTGCTGGTCCCACACGTCGAGTGTTGGCAGGGCATCAGGGTCGGGTGCGCGGTGCAGCCGACCCGCGAGACTCTTCAACAAGGTGTTGCGCTGCTTCAGGATCCGGTCGTAGTCCGATCTGACACCTGCCATCCGCGGCCATCTGGTGACCACCAGCCCATCGAGGAAGTTGCGCCGATCGACTGGATCACCCTTCACGATCGCCAGGTCCTCCGGTGAGAACACCACCGTACGCAGCACGCCGAGGACGTCACGAGCCCTTGTCAGTGGCGCTTTGTTGATTCGTGCGCGGTTCGCCCTGCCGGGGTTGATCTCGACCTCCAGCAGCAGGTTCCGCCCATCCTGGCCCGATGCCTGGACCCGACCTCTGACCAATGCCTGACCTGATCCGGCCCGGACCAACGGAGTATCGGATGACACCCGATGACTCGAGAGGCTGGAGAGGTATTCCACAGCTTCGACGAGGTTGGTCTTGCCTTGACCGTTGCTGCCGACGAAGAGCATCACACCAGCTCCCATGGCAACGTCCACAGCTGCATAGCTGCGGAAGTCGACGAGGCTGAGGTGGGTGACGAACACTGTCCGATCCTAGGCCGAAACGCCACGCCGATGGTTCTCCCGGCCCTCCGGCGCACCACAGTACACACCACCGGTTTCTCGACCGGCGGCGTTCACCGCGATCACCGGAGCCGGTGGATGTCAGTGCTCGTTGCTGGACTTGGTGGCATGGCCACCGAACTCATTGCGCATCGCGGCAATCATCTTCATCGCGGGTGAGTCGTCCTGGCGGGAGACGAACCTGGCGAACAGAGCTGATGCAATCGCTGGAACCGGCACCGCAAGGTCGATGGCGCCCTGAACGGTCCATCGTCCCTCACCGGAGTCATCGGCCCAGCCGGCGATCTGATCCAGGTTTGGATCCTTGTCCATCGCAACGACCATCAATTCCAGCAACCAGGACCGGATCACCGTGCCGCTGCGCCAGGACTTGAAGACTTCCGGCACACGGGTCACCTCATCGGACGTCATCAACATCTCCCAGCCTTCGGCGTAGGCCTGCATCAGGGCGTACTCGATGCCGTTGTGGACCATCTTCGCGAAGTGCCCCGCCCCGTGGCCGCCCGCATGGACGAAGCCGTCGTCCTCCGGTGGTTTCAGACTGTCGAAGATCGGCTGGCAGACCTCGATGTCGGCCTCGTCGCCCCCGGCCATCAGGCCATAGCCTTCGGTGATTCCCCACACACCCCCGGAGACACCGCAGTCAACGAAATGCACACCCTGCTCGGAGAGTTTGTCAGCGTGGCGTTTGTCATTGGTCCACTGCGAGTTTCCACCGTCGATGACGATGTCACCCTCGTCCAGCAGTTCGGTCAGATCCTCAATGACCGAATCCACCACTCCTTCGGGCACCATCACCCAGACGATGCGAGGGCTCTGATCCAACTGGGAAATCAGATCGGCCAGATCCCCGGCATCGGAGATGTCGGGATTCATGTCGAAGCCAACGACCTCGTGATCGTCGTTGCGGAGGCGGTCACGCATGTTCCCGCCCATCTTGCCGAGCCCGATCATTCCGATCTTCATGTCCGCGTCCTCCATGTGGTGGTCAACGATGCGTGCGCAGTGATGTTCTGCAACGGTCACAACCCTACCGACGCAGCGGCAGTACGGGGCAGGCCGGATCAGGTCGGAAACACAGTCGCTGGTCGACGGCCAAGGATGTGCGCACTGCCCTTCAACGGCAGGGGAGGCTGTGCTGTGAGCCGTCCCGCCGCGACTCAGGATGTGTGCAGATCAGCTGGGTAGGCGCATCAGCATGATCACGTGCCGATAGTCCGTCAGCGGCTCGCCGTCCACCTCGGCCAATCCGGTGACGAGGCAGGGTTTCCCGGCAGCGGTGAAGGAGAAATTGACGTATGGGGTGTCCAGTGCGGTCAAGGCATCAGACAGGTAGTGCGGATTGAATCCGGCAGCTGTGATCGCCAGTTCTGCACCCTGATGGTTCTCCACCGTTGCCTGGATTGCCTCGGACGCCTGAGCCTGATCGCCGGTTGCCGCTTCGAGGGCGACATGGTCATCCTCGATCAACATCCGCAACGGAGTGTTGCGTTCTGCGACCAACGCGACACGCTTGACCGATGCGATCAGGTCGTTCGTCGAGCAGCGCACGGTGACGGTCGGCTGCACGCTCATCAGGTGGCGCACCTTGGGGAACTCCCCGTCCAACAGCCGGGTGGTGACCGCTCGGGTGCCAGCCGGACCCTCACCACGAAATCCCGCCAAACCATCTGAGGAACCGGGGCCGGCGGCGTGGCCACTGCTCGCCAAGCTCATCGTGATGATGTCGCCGGCAGTCATGGACTTGGCCGTCTCGCTGAGCACCTTCGCCGGAATCAGCGCGGCCCCGGACTCCTGTGGTGCTGAGGGATTCCACTTCAGTTCCTTCAACGCCATCCGGTAGCGGTCGGTGGCCAGCAGTGACAGCCTGTCACCCTCGATTTCGACCCGCACACCGGTGAACACCGGCAGCAGTTCGTCGCGGCCCGCAGCCACCACGACCTGCGACACCGCCTGGGCAAATTCGTCGGATTTCACCGTTCCGGTGGAGCTGGGCATCTCCGGTAGTGCCGGGTAGTCATCCACGGGCAGCGTCTGCAAAGTGAAACGCGCTGAGCCGCACACCAACTCCAGCCGAGCTTCCTGGCTGCTGATCTCCACAGGTCGGTTCGGCAGTGATCGGGCGATGTCGGCCAGCAGTCGGCCGGACACCAGTGCCTGGCCGGGTTCTTCCACCTCGGCAGCCACGTGAATCCGGGCGGAGGTCTCGTAGTCGAAGCTGGACAGCTCCACTCCCTCGGCATCGGCGCGTATCAACAGTCCAGCCAGGATCGGGACGCTGGGTCGATTCGGCAGGCTACGAGCGGCCCATGCCACGGCTTCTGCCATCACATCGCGTTCGAGGCGGATCTTCACTGCGGTCCCCATTCTTCGGGTGGTCGTTCCTGGTGCCTTCGCTGGCGTGCCGAACAAGATTCTTGGCCATCAGAAGGTCAAGTCGTTGAAGCCCGGCTGAAGGCATCATATCGAAGCATCCGGTGCAAGTACTGTGGCGCAACTGAATCAGTGAGACTGTCCACCGGTGAGTGGGGCACCCACTTTGAAGACTATTCAGATGTATGTCCAGTAGTACTGGTCATCACAGCTGTGGATTCTGTGGACAACCCCTGTTCCACCTAGTGTAGTCGTCATTGCTGACGCCCAGCCCTGTTCACGAAGGCGGTAGGGTCGTGGATTTCCTGGGGACGATTCGGCGGCGGATGGTCTTGTCCAGGCTCATCCACAGGCTGGTCGCATCAGATCCACAGCCTGGGTCCACAGGATGATGAGGCGGGGGAGGACCTGTCCGAAGCGCGAACTTGCTGCCATCCGGTTGGTTTCGCGGCGTTACCCGGCGTAAGTGTCCAATGCCCTCACCCTTCTTGTGTATGATTCTTGTCATATGCAAGTGAGCCCCGAGGCACTGCGTTGGAGAAACACGTCTAACGAACAAAGGAAGATCGTGACCTCGTCAGCTTCGATCCACGAACTCTCCGCCAAGGGGAGTCAGCGTCGGGCCCAGATCATCGCCACTGCGGTGGAGATGTTCGCAGAGAAGGGCTACCGTGCCAGCTCGTTGCGGGAACTGGCCTCTCGAATCGGCATCACCCATCCCGGGCTGTTGTACCACTTCGGCTCGAAGGAGGACCTGCTGCACGAGGTTCTCCGCGTGGTCAGCGAACGGAATCGTGTCGAGGCCGGTCTCACCGCTGAACTCATCGGCGTGGAGTACCTGTGTGCCGTGGCGAGGTTCATTCGGCTGAACGAACAGGAGCGTCAGGTGGTGCAGATGTTCACGATCCTGGCCGCCGAGGCGACAGATGCCTCACACCCTGCTCACGAATACTTCGCAGAGCAGTACCGATCGGTGTTGGAGCGTTGCCTGCAGGCGTTCGAGGAACTTCAGGAGCAGGGCCTGTTGCGTCCTGGTATCAGCGCCGAGGTGGCCTCGGAGCTGATGGTGGCCGCACTGGATGGTTTGCAGATGCAATGGCTGCACAACGTTTCCGATGAGGGTCTGGTTGATCGGCTGGAAATTCTGATGGGAGCCCTGCTGACCAGGCCGGTCGAGGAAGTGCCCAACCTACAGATCGAAGCAAGCGCCTGATCCGGAGGACTGAAACTCAGTGAGATTGGTGTTTGATCCGGTTGGTCAGTTCACTCACCTGGTTGAAGACACTGCGACGTTCTCGGAGTAGCTGGCGGATCTTGCGATGCGCGTGCATCACCGTGGTGTGATCCTTGCCGCCGAACTCCTGGCCGATCTTGGGCAACGACATATCGGTCAGTTCGCGGCACAAGTACATCGCGATCTGGCGAGCCGTCACCAGCGCATGGGTGCGGGACTGGCCGGTAAGTTCCTCCATGGTGATCCCGAAGTAGGAGGCCGTCTCCGACATGATGCTGGCCGAAGTGACCTCTGCCTCACCGCCATCCGGAATCAGGTCGCGAAGCACGTTCTCGGTCAAGGACAGGTCGACATGTTGCTTGTTCAGGCTGGCAAATGCGGTGACCCGAATGAGTGCTCCCTCGAGTTCGCGAATGTTGGTCTGGATGCGCGAGGCGACAAATTCCAGCACGTCCGGGTCGACGGTCAGGCCGTGGGTGTTCACCATCTTCTTCAAGATCGCAATCCGGGTCTCGAGGTCAGGTGGCTGGATGTCGGTGATCAAGCCCCACTCGAAACGGCTCCGCAACCGATGCTCCAATGCAGCCAGCTTCTTCGGCGGCCGATCGGAGGTCATCACGATCTGTTTCTGTGCATTGTGCAGCGTGTTGAAGGTGTGAAAGAACTCCTCTTGCGTCTGGATCTTAGACTCCAGGAACTGGATGTCGTCGATGAGCAGAACGTCGACGTCGCGGTAGGTGCGACGGAACTGCGCGGTTCGGTTGTCCGAGATCGAGTTGATGAAGTCGTTCGTGAGTTCCTCGGTACTGACGTACTTGACCCGCACGCGCTCGAAGTACTGCTGGACGTAATGACCGATGGCATGCAGCAGGTGAGTCTTGCCCAGCCCTGATTGGCCGTAGATCATCAGGGGGTTGTACGACTTGCCGGGAGCTTCCGCGACGGCAACCGCGGCCGCGTGAGCGAACCGGTTGGAGGATCCGATCACGAACGAGTCGAAGGTGTATTTCGGGTTGAGGTGATCAGCGAGTACCGGACGGCCGGCGTGGCTGGATCCGTTCACCGAGGGTCGCGGAGCGTCAGCTGAGCGAATTGGCGTCAGGTGTGAGATGGTCAGGTCTTCGTCATCCTCCACCCGAGAGTCATCGGGCTCCAGATTGAGCTCAAGATCCGGTTCTATCGTGATGGCGAGCCGCATCGGGCGGGTGAAGGCGTCGCTGAGTGACTCCTCGAGCTGGGTGCGCAACCTGGTCTCGATCCGCTCCCGGGTGAAGTCGTTGGGGACAGCCACCATCACTGTGGATTCATGGACCGTCAGCGGCTTGGCGCTCTTGAGCCATGCCCGGTTGGGTGCGTCGGACTGCTTCAGGACCTGCTGCCAAGCCTTCTGCAGTTCGACATTCGAGATGACACCGAAGCCGCCGTCCGTGCGGTCGGGGGGAATTGGCGGGGGTGCGTCCACCTGTTGCTCCAGTCTCGGGTCTCCGCGACCCACATGATCGGTCCAGGTGGATGATCCGCCTGGGAATCGACGCTTGTAGTCCTGACTTTCAACATAGTTTTCCACAGGCTGTGGGTAAACGTCACCCCTGATCCCCCCGGCTCATCCCGCCTTGTGGAAAACTCTGCTGCTGGTCGACGGTAACAAGCTCGCGGCTGCTGCCGCAAGTACTAGATAAGACACAGTACAGTTGCTTTTCGGCGTGTCTGCTGGACACACCTCCGGATGGACGTCTGCGTGACTTGATGTGGAAGCTTCCAGTTTGCTGCTGGAGCTCGGCACCGCGTATCGTAGGCGAGTCGCCGCCTTGGCGACCTTGCGCGGCGTCCCGCTCACTGTGACGGAGCGCCGGATTGAGATGACCCTCGCACCAGGAAGACCTTCGGCATGACCAAGCGCACCTTTCAGCCAAGTAATCGTCGGCGCAGCCGCACGCACGGCTTCCGCACTCGGATGCGGACCCGTGCTGGGCGCTCGATTCTCTCCAGCCGCCGCCGCAAGGGCCGCAGCGAGCTGTCTGGCTGACGGTGTTGCCGCAGCGGGCGCGTATGCGTGGGTCACAGGACTTTCGCGAAACGATCCGCCGCGGTGTGCGCACGGCGAAGCCCACAGTGGTCGTGCACGCCCGGGCGACGAGCGATGAGCCGGACTCGCTCGTCGGATTTGTCGTCTCGAAGGCTGTCGGTAATGCAGTTGCCCGAAACCGGGTGAAGAGACGGCTCAGGCACTTGATGCGACCGCTGGTGGCCCGGCATCCCTGCGGACTGAATGTGGTGGTGCGGGCCCTGCCCGCCTCGGCGACAATGCCGGAACGGTTGGCGGCGGACGTGCACAATGGATGGCAGACATCACTGAAGCGCCTGGGCATCGATGACCGCCTTGGCATCGATGACGGGGAGACAGCATGAAGTACCTCATGATCGCCTTCATCCGAATCTGGCGCGCCGTCATCTCTCCGCTGTACGGAAACGTCTGCAAGTACCACCCCAGTTGTTCGGCTTACGGCCTTCGTGCGGTGCAGACCCACGGCGCCATTCATGGCGGATGGTTGACGATTCATCGCATCGTGCGCTGTAATCCGTGGTCACTGGGTGGCTACGATCCCGTCCCCGGCACGCCCGAAGCTGCCGAGTCGGCTGCCGAGCCAGCTGGCGAGTGCACTCCCTCTGATTCCACCGAGCCCGCAACCGCGGGCATCACCATCCAACACTGAGGTTCGACGTGTCCCTGATCACTCCGTTGTTGCTGTTCTTCGGCGTCTGGCAGTCCTTCCTGGACATGATGTCTGCTCTGATGCAGCCCCTCTACTGGGCGGTGTCCGGTCTCGTGGTGCTGTTCCACAAGGCTTTCAGCCCGCTGTTCGGTGTTGATTCCGGCTGGTCGTGGACCTTGGCCATCGTCTCTCTGACAGTGGTCATCCGGACCTTGCTGATCCCCATCTTCGTCAAGCAGATCAACTCTGCGCGCAACATGCAGCTGGTGCAGCCCAAGATGAAGGCGCTGCAGGAGAAGTTCGGCCACGATCGGGAGCGTCTCGGTCAGGAGACGATGAAGCTGTACCGGGAGGAGGGCGTCAATCCGGCGGCGTCGTGCCTGCCACTGCTGCTGCAGATGCCGATCTTCCTGGCGCTCTTCCGGGTGCTCGAAGGAGCCTCCCGCGGCATTCCTCGCGGCACCTTCTTCAAGAACCACCCCGAGTTGATGACCTCGCTGCAGAACGCAGACGTTTTCGGTGCGCGTCTGGCCGGGCGATTCCTGCCCTTGTCAGAAGGTTTCGGGGCAACCCAGGTGCTGTCACTTGTCCTGATCGTCGGGATGACCTCTGTGCTGTTCATCACTCAGATGCAGCTGATGCAGAAGAACATGCCGCCCGAGGCACTGACAGGGCCGATGGCACAACAGCAGAAGATGATGCTGTACCTGCTACCGGTGGTCTTCGCCGTCGGCGGCATCAGCATGCCGATCGGCGTGCTGATGTACTGGCTCACCACGAACATCTGGACGATGGCCCAGCAGTACATCCTGATCCACAACAATCCCGCTCCGAACACTCCCGCGTACGTGGACTGGGAGGAGCGGGTGCGGGCCAAGGGCCAGGATCCGCGCGAGATCGAGGCTGCCCGCAACAAGAAGCGTCAGCGCAAGGTCGTCACCGAGACACCCAGCGCCGTCGTGGTGGACGAGGACGGCTCCGAGCGTCAGGCCGTGGCGCGTCAGTCCGTCAGCCGCCAGACAGTGCGCAAGACCACGTCGGGTGGCAAGCAGGTTGTCTCGCGCCAGCAGCCACAGCGCCAGAGCCGCTCATCCCGAAAGAAGTGACCCAGCAGTTTTCACCATGGGTGAGGGCCCTGCCCTCGCCACCATTCCCTTGTTCGAACAGGAGAGCACTTTCTGATGAGTGACACCCACACGACTTCCGAAGACGTGTCCACGACGAACGCGACGTCGGTGCTTGAGATTGACGCGCGCGACGATGCTCAGCCCGATGTGGCGCCGGCGGATTCAGGAGTGAAAGAGGCCTTGGAGCGCCCGGATGCGGACGACACCGCGGATCAGGATTCGGCGACTTCTGACGACAGTCAGGATGGTGAGGGCGATGAGCTTGAGGACGAAGGCGACACCGCGGATCAGGATTCGGTGACTTCTGACGACAGTCAGGATGGTGAGGGCGATGAGCTGGAGAACGAGGGCGACATCGCGGCCGACTACCTGGAAGAGCTGCTCGACATTGCAGACCTGGACGGCGACATCGACACCTACTCTGAGGGTGGTCGTGCCCACGTCTCGGTGGTGACCACCTCCGACGTGTTGGTCGGCCGCAATGGCGAGGTGCTTGATGCCTTGCAGGAGCTGGCTCGACTGGCAGTCATGACAGAAGCAGGCCATCGCAGCAGATTGATGCTCGATGTCGCCGGGTTCCGGGAGAAGCGGCGTCAGGAACTACAGATTCTTGCCAGGGACGCCGTCGAGGAGTCCCGGGAGTCTGGGGAGGCGGTTCGGCTGGCGCCGATGAATCCCTTCGAGCGTAAGATCGTCCATGATGTGGTGGCTTCGGCAGGCCTGCACAGTGAATCGGAGGGCGTCGAACCCAAACGACGCGTGGTCATCCAGCCGCGTGACTGATCGCGGAAGCAATCCAGTACTGGATCAATATGTCGACATATTGATAGGGCGCGGTATCGATCGTGGCCTGCTTGGGCCTCGGGAAAAGGATCGGGTCTGGTCGCGTCACATCGACAACAGCCTCGCGCTCAACGCGGTGATTGGGGCTGGTGCTCGAGTGGTCGAT